>NZ_JBHTGY010000034.1:0-32200 GCF_042676305.1 Paenibacillus sp. GCM10027630
ATCACCACTTTCCAAATTATTTACTATATTATATCAAATTAACGCGGTGAATTGGTGAATTATATTAAAGAAAAAAAAGACTGCCGAGACTTTCTCGACAGCCTGTATATTTTACCGTTAATAGTAATATATGAACAGTTTTTTGACATATGTAACAAATACCCTATTTTGAGAAGATGTAAAAAGGAGCTGCCGTGGCAGCTCCTTGAGCGTGTTTGTATAGAGTCCTTTATTGAACCAACGTTCTTTGTTACCTCAATTAAAACGCTGTTCAATGAGTAATGTGACTACGTCGGAAATGTTACAAAGTTCTAGTCAACCATCGGGAATGTTATCAAGTTCTTGTCAATTCGTTTTGACAAGAACTTGATAACATAAAACAAAAAAACCGCAATTTATGCGGCATTTAATGTTACTATGTTCTTGTCACCCGACAACGAAGCAGTAGTATTGATATCGTCTTTTCTTCTAGTTCTCAAATTAACTCCCTCCTCCTCTTACCTTTTCTTGGTACAGATTGTTTTTCCTGCATTCTCCTGCCCGTTAACAGTCCTGTAGGTGTTAGCAGATTGAATTTGCAGAAAAAAGGACGCCTCGCTACGATGAGTATGTACTGGGTTGCAGCCCTCAGAACTCACCTTAGGAGGCGTTATCATGAAGTTTAATCCAATTAAGTCTCAAAATCAACGTGTAGAACGAATCTGCACTACCACTTGCCAAGGAGAAACACGCAGCACAAGCCATTAATTTTCGAGGTATTATCCTCACCAGGCGCCCTATTCTATTTTCGAATGACCTTGCCGGATTTGAGCATTTAGAACACAGCATTCGGAAATTACAGAAGATGCACGGCATGAATGATGTCGTTGTGGGAATGGAGAGCACCGGTCACTACTGGTTCAATATTGCCAACTGGTTGGTGAGTCAAGGAATTGATGTGGCTCTTGTCAATCCAATGACAACCAAACGCAATAAGGAAAACAGAGATAACTCACCTTCGAAGAATGGCTCAAAGGATGCTCTGGTCATCGCCGATGCGGTGAGTCGCGGGTTCTACACGCCCTTCGCTCCAAAGGATGAAGCATTCCGCCGCATACGGGTTATGGTTACTAACAGAGAGCACTGGGTTGTTAAATAGGAAGGATTAAGAACAGAATCCACCGCTGGCTCGATATCCGGTTTCCAGAATACAGACAAGCATTTGATGACATTTTTAGCGATCGTTCTTTGGCCACTTTGCGTCGGTTCCCAGCCCCTTCTGACCTATTGCAGCTAACTTCGGAGCAAATGGTACAGATCTGGGGTGAGTACATGGCCAGACCTGGCGGGGTACAGGTAAGAACAAGGCTATGGAGCTTCAATCACTCGCTAGACATAGCGTGGGAGACACTATTGCCCTTGAAGAAGACAAATGGGAGCTGAGGCACCTCATCGAAGAGTATGAAAGAATCTGCCGAATCATTGATGAAGCGGACGAGATGATTGAAAAGATACTGCCTGAAATTCCTTGTTCAGATCTCGTTCGATCTGTCGGTGCTTCCGTTCCTGCAACAGCTGCCATATTAGCATTTGGCGGGGACTTACGTAAGCTATCTCACGGAAATCAGTTATTGCGCAAGGCAGGATTGAACTTAGCAGAACGAAGTTCCGGCAAGTATAAGGGGCAAATCAAGCTCATCAAACGAGGCAACTCACTACTGCGCAAGCATCTGTACTTCACTGTGTTTCACCTGTTATCTTTCAATGGAGCGTTCCAAGCCATGCATGCGCACAATACCGAAGTGAAACGAATGACGAAAATGCAGTCCATGATGAAGCTGATTGGGAAACTGGCCCGGATGCTTGTAGCCATGGCAAGAGAAGGACAAACATTCTCCATGGATAAGGCCCAGCCACCGTTAGCAGCATAAAAAGTAAATCGTAACCCAGACACGTAGATTGGCTCATTCGCAGGATCTGACAAAGAAAGCACGGAGTACCGAGATTTTTACGCTTTAGGGCATAGACCCGTTCCGTTAACGTTGATCGGACTCCACACCTTGGATAGATAGGACGAAGGAATGTGAGGGCAAAGACCCGTCGAGATTTGGGAGAGTGAATCCCCAAGGACCTTGTGGATAGAAGCGTGCAGCATACCTTTTTTTTGGTAAATGTTGTAAAAATGTTCAGCACCTTCTGTTCCCGCATGCGCTCTAACGGAACTGCCTGCCCTACACTAGCCAAACACCTAAACTCCTATTTAACATGTATATTGAAATCCTGCGAATGAGCGAGCATTCGTGAGAAAATCCTTATTCTCTGAGGGAGCTTAATTGTTAAGGTCCCCACTTTCCTACAATCCGTCGGGAATGAGATAATGTTCTTGTCAAAATCCCCTACTTTGCGGCTGGCTTGAAAAAATAAATCCGTCAAGAGAAAAGGGATAGTACCTGAGAAATAACAGGTACTATCCCTTTATTGCCTTCATCTTGCTATAACGAGCAGCAGCCACAAGTCTACTTCCCGAGCAAGTCGCCATGAGCACCTTAACGAGCTCGAAATGCTAAGCATGCGTAGCGTAAATCACTTCAACCGTCATTACTGTGTTGTTATATAAACTGATGTAGAAAGCGTGCTACTGTATAGTTGTCCGCCTAAAGCACCTAAAGGTATAGTTTCCACAAGGATTTGGAAGTGGCCTTTTGTTTGAAACCCTTCTTTAGGTATTACTAAGCCATATATTTCTTTACTTGCGTCTTTTGATTTGATCGCCGTAGATTGATGGATGCCATCTCGTGTCCCTATATAACCCAAAATATTAAGGGACAGACGTTTAATAGGATAGAGTTCTGGTTTCTTATCGACTACCAACTTGGAATCCAATAAGACAACATAAACTTTCATATCATCAGTAAATTGTGTTTCCTTGCCACCTACGATCCATACTAACTTGTCTTTGCTTGGTAATAATTTGCGATTAGGATCGTTTGGATCATTCCAGTCAATTGCTGTGATGCTTTCAACTACACCTTTAACGTGACCGTCTGGAGCTTCAACGGTTAAATTGCTAAGCTTCCAAGAATTAATTCCTACGTTGTTATTCATGTTTTGAGGACCATTAAATAGTTCTTTAGCAACTGTAAAGATATTCGTTTTGTGCCAATACATCTCGGCTGCAGCGACAGCATACTTATCTACAACAAGCTTCTTGCCTTCTTCTGCAGATAGAACACGCCCAATAACCGTAATAGCTTGAGCTCTCGTAGTCTTTCCTTCTGGGGAGATTTCTCCCGGGGCAGTGCCGGATATGATTCCATCGGTCGCAGCGAGATACATCCATTGTTTGTCTTGGACTGAAGAAATACCAAGAGCTCTAACAGCTACTTTAGACATTTCTTCCCTGGTCATTGGCTTGTTCCAATCGGAATCACCGAAGTCACCATCCTGATAGATGCCTGCTGCTTGTGCAGAATCAACATACGGAGTATACCAACTTCCAGATGCAGTTCCTACTTTCAGATCCAAAGCAGATACTGTCATTTTAACGAATTCTGCTCGAGTTACGTTGTTGTTAGGGAGAAAGCTTCCGTCTGGATAGCCGCTAACATAACCTTTTTTTAGGGCTTGATTAATATTAGATTCTGCCCAGTGTTCCGTGATGTCTTTGAACTTCTCCACGTCCTTATCGACGGCCCCTTTTACCGCATCATCGCCTAGTTCGACAGTGTTCTTGATATCGTCTCTGAATGCAGCCGTTATAGTTTGTGGCCCGATAGACGCTTGTGTGGATAAGAGAGTTAGTGCCGCCATACTTACCACAATTGATTTTTTCATAATTTTTTCCTCCAAAAGATGATTTTCTTAATCATAATCAATTCTGCTAAGGAGTGCGAATTTTGCTAACCCGAATTATATCGGATATCCAAGCGTGGCGGATCCGCTCCGATGTCCAGCTCTTACCGTACCCAAAAGTATGCGCCTTTTCCAACACATAATGTCCGGTTAAATCGTGCTGCAGCGTAGTCAAGCCTCCTGCACACAATTCCTCCGCATCGGCTACCTAGTCGGCCGATGGCGTACGCCGCCCGATGTAGCGGTTAATGCTCGGCGTCAAACGTTTGAAACACACGCCCTTGGAACGTTGTCTTAGCAGAATTGCCTTCCTGTAGAATCATCTCTCCCTCTCCCCGCTTCCAGAACCTAGAGGTTTCTCGGTGTTGTGCTTCGGCTCTATTTCAGTCCACAAAGATTCATCGGGGATGAGTCAAGTTCTTGTTATTGGATTTTGACAAGAACTTGATCCCATAAAACACAAAAGCCGCGATTTACGCGGCTATTAATGAGATAATGTTCTTGTCACTGCGGCTAAGTTTCACGAGCGTCCCCTCCTTAAAGAAGTTTCCCCGAGCTGCCGTTGTCGTTGAAGTCGACAATCGGCCAATGTTCTTGTCACCAATCGGGAATCGGATCAAGTTCTTGTCATCATCAAATGACAAGAACTTGATCTGATAAATGAAAAAGCCCGCGGTTTCCGCGGACCTCATTCGGCCAATGTTCTTGTCATCCGACAAGTATACCGGATCGGATAACGTTGAAGAACGAATCAAGCGCAAACCGGGAACTGCCGTATCATGCGTACCGTCCTCCAGTGTAAACTTCTCGATGGTCCGCAGCATTTCTCTCTTTGTTTCTCGAACCATTCATCCATCACTTTCTTAAGATTAACTTAACTTTATCCTCTTCTGGGAAGAGATGGACAGGCTTAAATCGTACACTTGGCTGCCCGACCGAATTCCTGCATTTCGCCGTGCCGAATGTATCATCGGCATAATAACCAAACGGGGTTTCCCAAATATAAGGAAAACCCCGTTTGCTAGACTACCTGTTATACAAGTTATAAATGATAACTGCTGTTTCAGCCCTTGTTGCTGTTGCCTTCGGATTTATTGAATTGCCGCTGCCTTTTATAATTCCAGCTTTAATCAAAGCTGCAACATCATTTAATGCGTAACCGCTTATTTGTGCCGAATCAGAATAGCCTTTCAGTTCCGATTCGGAAGCATTTGCCAATTGTCTTCCAGCCTTATTCATAGCTCTTGCTGCAAGAACAATCATGTCTTCCCTTGATATCTTGGCATCTGGATTGAAATTATTGTTACCAACCCCAACTGTAATTCCAAGAACTTTAGCTGTTGCCAGAGCTTCTGCATAATATGCACTTGAGCTTACATCTGCAAAGTTGCCTTGTGTTTTTGCAGATAACCCAAGAGCCTTAACAAGCATGAGTATGAAGTCTGCCCGCTTAACATCGGCAGAAGGATCGAAGGTTGTTTCAGAAGTACCGTTAATAACACCCTTAGATGCCAAAACTTCGATTGCCCTACTTGCCCATGAATATCCGCCAATGTCTCCAAAGCTCTTCTTCACATATGCCACTGCATAATTGCCGAAGTGTGTTGTTTTAAAGGTTACCTTACCCGTTCTGGAATCATATTTGCCTGTTGGTACCGCCAATGCCTTTCCTGCTTCATCAATGTACCATACGACGATATGTTCTGGATCGGCAAACTCAGCTGCTGTAGGCGTATACGGTATTTCCACGGTAACAGGCGCTTCAGGATTGCTCCATGATATCCTGCTGCCGTTTATACTTACATTGAGTTCTACTGCAGGTCTCATACCTATTTGTGACTTTACTGCCGTATCAATCACTACGTTTGTATCTGCTTTTGCTAGGGTGAGGCTTATACTCTGTGCCCCTTTTACATCTAATGGTGTGAGCATGTTTCCAGGTATTGATACCTTACCGAGTTCCGTTGCTATTTCGATCTTCTTTGATGCATTTTCTGACATCAGAGCTGGTACCGTGAAGACCGCTTCATATGCACTGGCTCCCTCAGCCTTCGGTACATTGATTATTGCTGTATCAGATGTTTTGAGAGCTTTGGTCAATGCATCTGCATCAATGGTAGTTGAAGCTACGCCTGCATCATTCACTACAGGTGCAGATGCCTGAATTGTACCCGGAGCATTTTCTATCGGCATTGTTGGCGGTGGGGTTACTGGCGGTATTGTTCCCGGTGTTCCGGATGAATCGCCTCCACTAGGATCTCTTCCACCATTACTTTGTCCGCTTCTTCTGACGGTTACAAAACATGTTGCTGTCTTACCGCCGTTTTCGGTTGTTACCGTAATTATCGCTGTTCCTGCTGCCACAGCGGTTACCCTACCATTACTGTCGACTGTTGCAACACTGGAATTACTGCTCGACCATGTTACATTCTTGTTTACTGCACTGGATGGTGTTATGGCAGCTGTCAGCTGTCCGCTACTTCTTACCGTCAAATCCATTGTGTTATTGTCAAGTGTTACTCCATTTACTTTCTTCGCTGCTTCCACCAGTTCCTCATACTGTCTTTCTGCAACTGCCAGTTCTTCATAGTTATCCACTAATGCTTTCTGATCATCAGACAGTTCATTATACGCTTGCCGTGCATCATCGATATCTCCCTTGCTTTTCAAGGTAACCATACCGATTGCATGAATCAATGCCTTTACTGTTTCCACTTCTGCATCAACAACTCTTATTTCCTTTTCATACATAAGCTGTGGATTAGCAACACTGATCGCTCTTACAACCACGGTCCCTACGCTAATTGCTTTTATTAAACCTTTGTTCGTTACGAGGAGTACACGTTCATCACTGGAAGTCCAGCTAATGTTCTTTATTGATGCATTATCGGGAGTAACTGAAGCATCAAACTGAGCAGTTGTCCCTTTCTCGATGATAGCTACACCACCTCGCACCTCAAGACTAGAAACTGGTATGGGAGCACCGTTATAATCTGTTACCGTTACTTCACTACTAGCATAAACAGCATCAGAAATCGTAGAATAAGCCTTAATGATTGCCGATCCTGTTGTTATACCCGTAACAACACCTTTATTTGATACCGTTGCTATTTCAGGGCTTAGGCTGACAAATGCAACACTTCCCTCATTTATATATGGTGGATCTGTAATAATAGCAGCTGTTTTCTTATGGTTTCGTAAAACAGTAAATTTTTCAGAAGCAAACTGAATGGAATTAACAGTTGTTTCTGCCAAACTTCCAATGACCTCAAATTCATATAAAGAATATCCAAACGTGGTACCGCGCTTAATACCTTGCATACGAACGTATCTTCCCTGTATCGGCTCATCAAGTACATACTTCTTCCATCCGGCAGCACCGTTTTTTTCATAGACTACATTTGTTACCGAATCGCTGTCATTGTACACCTGAATGTTATACTCTTTACCGTATGCTGCTTCCCAAAGCAAATTAATCTGATAAATATTGCTTTGAGCACCTAAGTCAATGGTATACCACTGATTGTCTGATCTCGCAGACGCCCAACGCGTTGATGGATCTCCATCTATAGCAGCTTTAGGATCACTATTAGTGGTGTCATTGCCACTTGTTGTTGCGGTTTTTCCAAGTGCAAGATTTTGAAGTACAACTCCATCTTGTCCGCTTTGTGCTTTAAACGAGAGAACACGGAACTCATAAAGTGAATAGGCAGCAGGTGCTTGTGTACCACTTAATCTAACATATCGATATTTTTGTACTTCATCAAATGCAATCCAGACATTACCGCCTTTACCGTTCGTCTCCGTATAAAGATTTACCCAAACGTTGCCATTCAGAGAACCCTGAACGACGTAATTGGTTGCATATTGCTGCCAGTTAAGCTCAATTGCTCCAAACCCCTTAGGTGATCCTAAATCGACCCGCAGCCATTGAACATTTCCTACACTGGATTCCCAACGCGAAAGATAATCACCATCTGTTGCTTTATTAGCAGTGTAAGTACCATTGGCAGAACTTGCAGAAGTATTTGCGTTAAGTGCGAGGTTTTCTGAAGTACGGACATTAATATTTGCACTTACATCTTCCTTCGTTCCAAGAACTTTAGCTGTTAGAACCGCTGATCCGAGTGCTCCAGCCTGCAATGCCCCTGTTGAAGAATTCACTATAGCAATATCCTTATCTGAAATCGTATAGTTTATTTCACCGGTCGCATTCATCGGTGACAATTTGACGACCGGGGCTAAATTATACTTCATAACTACTTCAAGCTGCCTATCCTTAAAGCGGATCTTTTGTATGGGTGCAATTTCATGGACATAGGATAAGTGTAGGTCGGCAATAGCAATTGAATCGGCTTCACCGCTTATTGTAAGCAATAGGTAGTTCGTACCATCCTCTAATTCAGGAATGTTGTAAACCACTTTATTGTAGTTCCCATAATCAAGACCGGCAATCTCTTGACTGGAAGCAACAGGCATATAGCTTTTCCCGTCTTTGGAAGACATAATCGAAACGGCACCGCCATTTGCTTTGGCGATAAAAGCAGTAAGATTGGCATTTCGTATATTGGTATAACTATAAAGCATCGTTGCATTTTCAGAGCCGTTTTTTATCAGAATATCCTTATCGCCGCCGAATTTAACACCATCTCCTTTCATATAGGCGGCACTACCTTTTACCTCATAGGTTCTGGAATCATCCAGCATCGTATCCATTACAAAACGGTCAGAAGTCCAGGCATAATTGATTACCAGTTTTGAAAGCTGTGGTGCCCAAATTTTCGTATTATTGGAAACGGAAATCTTGATAAACCTTATGGAGCGATCCAATTCCGCTGAATTGGTATATACAACTTTACTCCACTTATCTTTAACTACGGTTCCGTTTTTTGTTGCCGAAATAGGAATCCAGTTCTCATTATCTGTTGAACCAAAGAATTGAAGGATGGTATTATCCCCTGCACTAGCTAAACCATAATCATAGGTCGTCAGTTCAAAGTCTTTTGGTGTTGGCGTATAGTAGGTTACATATTCCTCTCGTCGTGGATTCGTTTTATCAGCATCATTTCTCTTAAAACGAGTAGAATCTCCATCATAATAAGTATTCGCATTGGAAGCGTCGAATGCCCATCCACCGGAATAACTGACCGTCTTGGAGAAATCTTCAAATTCTTCGATCAAAGTACGTGTGTTGCCAATACGATAGGATATTTCAGGCGATAGGCTGCCTTCCCCTGATTCATTAATTGCTTTAACTGCAAAATAATAAGTCGTATTTGCATTTAATCCTTTGATTTGCGCTGTATTTCCGGAAGTAACGAGCGATTCCGTATAATTTCCACTTTCCGTACCGTAAACCAGCTTATAACCTGTTGCTTGCGAAGCTTTTGCAAATTCAAGACTCAATGTGACATCGCTTAATGCCATATTTGTAATGGATGTTTCTCCTGGCGCCTCAAGTGGTTGGAAGGCAAACTCAGCTTCGATCGGATTCCCAAAAGAATGATCGACATCCAGCTCAAACCTAATTGACGGAGAAGTTTGAATAACTTTAATCCGGCTATCTTTAGAAATAACCCCGACAGCTGCCCGATTAATATCCACGGTAATTGTGCCCGAATTTCTCTTCGTCGTATCTGAAAGAGCAAAGCTAAGTTTATGATCATCTTCTTTTATCATCATAGAAGCAGCTTTATCAACAGTAAGATAATCTTTTACACCCATTGCATCAATGGATTGATCACCATCTTGCCAGAAGTTCACGCCAAGAGTATGGAGCGTTTTCTCATATACAGCGTGTACATTATTATCCTGGCGGATGACTTCAATCTCGCTGGACTCTGCATAGTTTTCAACCTGCTCTGCGGTCATTTCAGGCAATAGAACGTATGCATAGCTTTCATTCACCGGCTTTGAGCCATGATCAATCCACATCGTAAGGTAATTGGCTGATTGCACATCTTCATCTACATTATAAGAGCCCAAATCCGTCCATTTTCCTTTACGGGTTTCACGGACTGCGCCGATCTTGGTTTCTTTCGGAAAATAAACGCCAATATTGGAGCCTTTAACATTTCCTTCTATTAGTGCCCACCTGGCATTATCGATTTTACCGTTCCAGCCAAGCTTGTTCGACTGTTTTTCTCCATTGATAATTAGAGCATTATTACCTGTAATATAATGGTTGTCAATCGTAGTTTCAACATTGTTATTATGTGTAGAAGTAATACCTGATCCTAACGCTACAACCTCGTTATCAAACATAAACCACGATTTTTTTGCGCTCACTTTTGTGCTGCCGGATGAAATCTCCAGTCCGGCAGTACTGTAAGAACCATTAAGAGTGGTGCTTCCTGCAAAGGAGTTTGCATTTTTATGGCTGCCAACCGTGATGCCATTAACGGCAGTTACACCAGCAAGCCGATACCAGTCAACTGTTGGTTTTTGATAGGTATACTGTCCAATATCAGGTGTATAAACATAAGTCTGTCCAAGACCCGTATACCAACCTTTTGTATTACTATCCCCTTGCTCAAAGGTTGTGATATCTTTGCTATACATAGAAAGACCAAAAGAGAACTTGTCTGTAGTATGAACGGTTCTTGCACCTTTACCAAAGGTATAGCTTTTTCCCGCATTTGAAACCGGCTTGATTGAATCATCCTTAAGGATTTCCAAAGTTTTGGAGAGATTATATACGGGGAACATATACCATGCAACACCGGCACCCTCATTTAAAGTACGTATTGCATTTTCATTATTCATCCATTCCTTAATCATTCCTTTAAATCTCTTGCCCGCTTCCTCAGATACCGATTCGGAGAACAGTAGAACATCGAGGCTGATGGTAATGCCAGCATAGGCATCGGTCGTATCTTTACGGGTGATTTCACGTCCCCTTACCATATCCATGAAGACGCCTTTATACATAAAAGGCACATAACTTTTTTCCACGATGGTACTCATATTATCTCTTTCGGGGCCGGTAATTTTCCATGGAGAGTCATCAAGCATATAAATAAAGTGACTCACATCGGAAAATGCTTCTTTACCATAACCGCCATTATAAACAACATTTCCGTGCTGCATAAAAGTACCGTCTTCATAATAGCCATCGCCGCTTTTAACATATCCCATAAAGGAAGGAACATCATTTTTTACATATGCAAGGATTGAACTATCTTTAAGAAGAATTCCCGAATACATGCGGACACGATCCCTCCACAAAGCATTTGCACCAACATACATATAGGGGTCTCCCCCGACTTTGGTCGCTCCCCGATAAGCAGTTGATGTATAAGCCTGGATCTGTTCTGCTGTCAGATAATCATACATAAGCAGAACTGTCTCGCTAAAATAAATCGGCCCCCCAATTTCCCAAGTAAACCAATTCCCATAGGAATTCGTTTCTAATCCTATCTTAAAATGATTTTTATAAATATAATCCATTCCACGGAGTATCTCATTTTTCAATCTTTCATTCTGATAAAGTTCACAGCCTTTCGTCTGAAAGGCTAATGCCATAAACTTAAGGCTTCGGATCGTGAACTGGGTATTATTTGAATCACTATATGCAGAACCGCGATTGCCAAGCATATATTCCTTCCAAAGGTAATCATTGTCGCCCCAATCCGGTGTAGGATTAGGATTGATCCTGTCAAGAAGATCCTGCGCCACATTATTTATAGCGTTAAGCAACCCTTGCATATTCGGGTCCTTGGGATCATAATCACCGCCCATAGCCAAATATCGCCATTTTTCTCGCAGTTTATCAAATTCATCGACTGTTTTCCCTTGTGCGGAAACACTCACACTGTTCAAAACCATGGTCAGCATCATTACAAACGCTAAAACAATACTCAATAGTCGTTTTTGCTTCATAACGACTCTCCTTCATTAAATATTTTCAAGTGAAAAAAATTAATACACTTCATACCGGATTGTCGTATTTAGGCCTCGACCTTTGCCGCTGCCGGCGTAATCAAGCGTTGCAACCGCTTTCTAACAGCTGGAACTTGAGGCCCAGCCACTGCTGGCCGGGCCTATTTCATAAACGAATGATAGCTTGGAGTGGCTATCCTTTAATTGATCCCGCGAGCAATCCGCGTATGAAGAATTTTCCCAAGAAAATATATACGGCGAGGGTAGGCAGTGCCGCCAACAGCGCTCCCGCCATCTGCACGTTCCATTGCACGATCTGGCTTCCGGACAGGTTCTGCAGCGCGACCATAATCGGCTGCTGTTTCTGCGAAGTGAGCGATACGGCGAACAAGAATTCGTTCCATACGCTCGTAAACTGCCAGATGCCGACGACGACGAATCCGGTGATCGACAGCGGGAAAATTACCCTTCTGTAAATCCCCATGAAGCCGTTGCCGTCGATTTGCGCCGCCTCCAGCAATTCGTTCGGTATGCCGGCGTAGAAATTGCGGAACATCAGGGTGCATATAGGCAGACCATATATGACGTGAATCAGGATGAGGCCGGGGATCGAGTTATAGAGCTGCATCTGCTGCAAAAATTGAATCAGCGGAATGAGAATGCTCTGGTACGGGATGAACATCCCGAACAGCATCAACGCAAACAACGTATCAGAGCCCCGGAATTTCCATTTGGACAGCACATAACCGTTCATGGAACCCAGCAGCGAAGACAGCAGCGTCGCCGGGACGGCCAGATAGAAGCTGTTGGCCAGGTTCGGAATCAGCTTGTCGTAAGCTTCGTTATAGGCTGAGAAATTCAGACGGGAGGGAAGCTTCCACATCTGGTCCAGCGTAATTTCATCCACGCTCTTGACGCTCGTGACGAGCATGACATAGATCGGGACGAGGAAGACGGCTGCAAGCACAGCGAGTGTGAAGTACAGAACAAGCCATTTCGTGCGCGGCATCGCCATTCTACGACTTCTCCTTTCGGAACGCGGAAATCAAATAGGGCACGATGACGAGAGATACGAGCAGCAGCATGACCATCGCGATACCCGCGCCTTGGGCGTAATGATTCCCGCGGAAAGTCGTCTCGAACATATACATGCCGGGAACGTCCGTCACGAACATGGCGCCGGGACCCGTCATCGCGTAGATTAAATCGAATATTTT
This sequence comes from Paenibacillus sp. GCM10027630, assembly GCF_042676305.1. Classification (NCBI taxonomy): domain Bacteria; kingdom Bacillati; phylum Bacillota; class Bacilli; order Caryophanales; family Paenibacillaceae; genus Paenibacillus; species Paenibacillus sp. GCM10027630. The sequence continues at coordinate 12,930 of NZ_JBHTGY010000034.1, forward strand.
CAACGAGACATGCGCCAGAATGATGATCAGGCTCATAGAGATCGGTTTCAGCTGCGGAAGGATGACTTTGCGGAAGATTTGACGTTCGGCTGCACCGTCAACGCGTGCGGCTTCACGCAGATCTTCGGGAATGGCCCGTAATCCGGCCAAATACATCGCCATGGCGAAACCCGCCATTTGCCATACGGCGGCCAACACGACAGCGATAATCGCCATCGGAATGCCGAAATCGATCTGCCCGGTATGAACTTTAGGAATGATCTGGGTGCTGACGAACCAATCGGGCACATGCGTAAACCCGATTTTCTTCAGAATCAGATTCACTCCGGTTTTGGGCGATAGGATCCATTGCCAAACGACCCCGGTAACGATGAAGGACAATGCCATCGGAAAGATGAATACGTTGCGGAAGAAAATCTCCCCGCGGACTTTCGTATCGACAATCCGGGCCAGGAACAGGCCGACCATCATGGACAAGCCGATGAACAACACGGTAAAGAAGAGCGTATTGCGCAAATCGGACTGAAACCGAAAATCCTGAAAAAGGAAGCGGTAATTGTCAAAGCCGATCCAATTGGACGATTTCACGAGCGTATTCCAATCCGTAAAGGATACATAACCTGTCCAAGCGATGAATCCGTAAACGAATATCCCGATGACCACAAAAGACGGCAGGATCATCAGAATCGGCGCCATCCTGGCGAATGTCCGGCTGCGGCGTCTTGGAGCCGTTACGGAACCTGTGTCTGTCATAAGCGATCACTCCCAATAAGGATGGCCAGCCGCGCGATTCACGCGTCTGGCCCTTAATGCTATTCTCTACTTGATGCTTGAGCTTTGCGCTTGCTTCAGCGCTTTCAGCGCTTGATTCACATCGCCGTTGGTGACGAAAATGTTGACGACCTGGTTCGCTTGCGTCGTGAAGCCTTCGGGAGCGGCGGAGCCGTGAGCCATGCTCGGCGCCAGCTTGCTTGCCTTGAAATCTTCAATCGTCGATTGCCCGTACACGTCATACTTGGATTTGTTCGCATCGATGCGAGCCGGAATGGAGCCCTTCAGCGGGTTGAACACATCCTGTCCTTCTACCGAGCCGAGCACTTTCAGCCATTCTTTGGCTGCCTCTTTGTGCTTGGTGCCCTTCGGAATCGCGAACGTGTCGGTGACGACCATGAACATGCCGGACGAGTTCGGCGTCGCCACCCAGCCGAAGTCTTTGTTCGCGGTTAATTTCAGATCCGTCGTGAAGTAGCCCTTCGCCCAATCGCCCATCACGTTCATCGCTGCTTCGCCGTTCGCCACCAGCTGCGCGGCGTCCTGCCAGTTGCGGGCGGCATGGTCGGAGTTAATATAAGTTAGCATCTTCTTGAACGTTTCCAGCGAAGTCTTCACCTTGGCGTCGTCGAAAGACAGCTTGCCCGTCCACAGTTTCTTGTAATCTTCCGTGCCGAGCTGGCCGAGCAGCACGTTCTCGAACAGCATCGTGGCCGTCCACGGCTCCTTGTCGCCCAATGCCAACGGAACGATGCCCTTGGCTTTCAAAGCGTCGGCCACCGCGAAGAACTCGTCGAACGTCGTCGGGGCTTTCAGGCCGTTGTTGTCGAAAATTTTCTTGTTGTAGAACACCACGTTGCCGCGATGGATGTTGACCGGTACCGAGTAGATGTTGCCGTCCTTGCTAACCAGGTCGATCAGATCTTGCGGAAATTTGGTTTTCCAACCTTCCGCCTCGTACAGATCGTTCAGCGGGATGACCTTGTCAGCCGCCACCCAGCCGGTATTCAGTTCAGCGCCGCCGTGCACCTGAAACGCATCTGGCGGATCTCCGCCCTGCATCCGGCTTGCCAGCACCGCCTTGGCGTTCGTGCCGGCGCCGCCGGAGACGGCGGAATTGATGACTTTGATGTCGGCATGCTTGCCTTCAAATTCCTTGATGAGTCCTTTCAGACCCGCTTCCTCGCCCGCACCCGTCCACCAGCTGAAAATTTCGACTTGTTGATTGCCGCCGGGCGTGGCGGATGCGCTTGCGCTCGGCGGTGTGCTTGGAGAAGCCGCGGAAGGCGAAGCGCCGTTGTTCGATTTGCCGTTGCACCCCGTCAGTAGCATGCCGAGGACGGCCGCCGCCGTAAAAACCAGGCTCGCTTTTTGTTTCATGTAATTACCCCTTTCGATCCGATGAATGATGTAATCGCTTAACATCCTTTATCTTAATCGATCGGGATAATCGATATAATGAGGCGAATCTATCTTTTCGTCCGCTTTTTCGCCCAATTTTGAACCGCTTTCATATTTGCCTTTTCCGGAAATCTCCCGGCGACATGCCCATATTTTTCTGGAACCACTCGCTGAAATATCGCGGATTCGGATAGCCGACCGCTTCTCCCACTTGATAGATTTTCAGCTTGCCCTCCGTCAGCAGGCTGCAGGCTTTATTGAGGCGTATCCGGGACAAGTATTCGATAAACGATCGTCCGGTCTCCTGGCGAAACAATCGACTCAAATAGTTCGGCGTCACGAACAACTCGCCCGCGATCTCCGCCAAATGAACCTCTTCGGCAAAATGCGCGTGAATGTAGTTCAGTGCCTTCTTGATCAAATAAGAGCTCGGTTCCTCCAATGGCTCAATGGCGCCCGGCATTCTGGACGGAGAAACTCTGTCCGAAGCGCAAAGCGCCTTGGCCTTCAACAGGGCGTTTTCAATCTCCTCCACCTCTGTCGGCTTGAGCAAATAATCGACCGCTCCCAGCCGCAGCGCTTCCTGCGCGTATTGGAAATCACCATAACCGCTCAAGAAGATCACCTTGATGCCGGACAAGTCTTTGACCGTGACCGCGCCGGCTCCCCCGTCTACGCGGCCGCTGACGCGAAGCCGGGCCACCAGTTCGAGCCCGGTCATGTTGGGCATGCGTATATCGGACAAGACGATGTCAACCGGGTCTTTCTCCAAATAAGCAAGCGCTTCGGCGCCGTCCTCGAAAACGTTAACGAGCTCGATGCCGAGCTTCTTCCACTCGATATGTTCGCATAGTCCTTCCCGAATCCAGGCTTCATCATCGATAATCATCGCGCGGTATTCCGCGTTAGCCAACCTGATCCCCTTCCTTTCACGGAGTCGCCCGCACCGCCAGACGGCGCAGATCGGTGGACGCCTCCCGGAATGCGTCCTGCGGTTCTTCGTACAGCGTCACGACTTTGGCGAGAGCCCGTTCCACCGCATTCACCATTGCCGGATAGTAGGTAACCGACGGCTCGTTCTCGGCCATCTTCATTGATTCCAGAATGAGCGAAAAATCAGGGCGTTTCTCCCGGAACGCCGGGTCGCCGAGCAGCGAACGTCTCGCCGGCACGCCGCCGGCATCGGCGTAGATCATTCCCCCGCGTTTACCGGTGGCATATGCGAGAAACTTCCACGCCGCTTCCTTGTTGTCCGAGTTCGCGTTGATCGCCAGCGTCCAGCCGTGCTGGAAAGGAATGCGTTGAACCCTTCCGTCGCTGCCTTTCCTCCCCGGAAGCAACGCGATCCGAATGAAGCCCGCGTAAGGGCCGTCGCTTAGCTTGATCGTCGGATATGCCGAGTTCCAATACGGTGCTGCCATGGCGGCTTCCCCGGACAAGAGAGCGTCCCTCGTCCGTACGAAATCCCAGGACAGAAGATTGTCCGGCACAATCTTATCCCGAACAAGCCGCTGCAAATAGTCTCCGGCACGGACCGATGCTTCCGAATCCAGCAGCACCTTGCCACTGTCTTCCTCCAGGAAGTTCCCGCCGAAAGACCACAGCAAGGAGGCGAATATTTTGGTCCGCTCTTCCGGAACGACGCCCGGCATCGCCAGCCCCCATCTCGTAGGGGACTTCGGGTTCCCGAATTGCGAGAATCTCTTTGCGGTCTCGTACACTTCCTCCCAGGTATCGGGTGGACTCGGAATCAAATCGCTGCGGTAGTACAGAAAATGCGTACTGATGTCCGTGGGCAAAGCATAGATCGAACCTTTGTAGCGATACACCGTCAGAAAATCGTCGAGATCGAACCCTTCGGGATCGGATGATTGCGCACTGCTTATGTAACCGTCCAAAGGCGCGATCGCTTTCGCCGAAGCAAACTGGGCGATAGACGTGTTCGGGACGAAGACGATATCGAACGTGTTCGAACCGGCGAGCAGTTGCGTACCTACAGCTGTAAAGTAACCGTCGCGACCGATCTCAATGAATTCGACCTTGATCCCCGTATCGTTTTCGAATGGTGCCAGCAGCTGCCGCAACGCTGCAGACTCGGTTCCCGTACGGATCAGTACCTTGATTTTGCGAACCGGCTCCGAAGGAGCCGTCGAATCCGCAGTCTCGAGATTCAGCAGCATGGTTCCGCTCATTGCCCAGACGAACAGCAAGACGAAAGAAACGATGATCAACCTGTTGTACTTCCTGCGATTCAAGCCGTCCCCTCCTCAGCGCCGATATCTAATTCAATTCGTTGTGGGGAATGCAAACCGTTACCGCCGTCCCTTCCGCTTCGCCCGCTTCCAGACGGATGCCGTAATCTTGGCCGAATGCCAGGGAAATGCGCTGCTGGACGTTGCGAAGCCCCAGATGCTCATTGGACGATTCCTGTAAAAGAAGGCTGACCCGCTCCATATCGACTTTCCGCCCGGTATTGTGGATGACGATGTTTACGCATTCGCCCTTCTTGAAGGCGCGGATCGTGACTTGGCCGCCCCCGCCAACCTTGGATATACCGTGTTCGAGCGCGTTCTCGACAATCGGCTGCAGGAGAAGAGGCATAATTCTCGTATCCTTCGTATCCGGATCGGCGACGATTTCATATTGAAGCCGATCCCGGTAGCGGAATGATTGAATTTGCAAATAGTTTTCGATATGCTCGAGCTCCATCTGCAAAGTGGTCCATTCCTGCTCCGCGTTCAAGGTGAACCGGAAAAACTTGCCCAGCGCGGTCACAAGCTTGCTGATCGGTTCCGCCTTGTGCTTCTTCGACATCCAGTAGATCGTGTCGAGCGTATTGTACAGAAAATGCGGCTTGATTTGCATTTGGAGCGCTTGAAGCAGCGCCTTCCGCTTCTCCTTCTCCTGCTGCTCGTTCTCTTGGATCAGCTGTTGAATCCGCTGCATCAATCGGTTGAAATTGCGCTGCAGGACGCCGATTTCCTGAACGGAACCCTGGATTTCACGCACCTGCAGCTGGTCGATTGAAGGTGACGACATCAGCTTGGCCAAATTGATGACCGGCTTGGATATCGCGGTTGCCATGAGAACGGACACAATGGTGAAGATGACCGCGCCCAAACCCGCCATGACGAGCAAGTATTTCAAAATTTTCTGATTCGGGCTCATGAGCTCGTTTAACGGAACAACCGCTGTCATTCTCCAGCCGCTTACTGCAGACGTTTCGTGGGCCGTCAACCATTTCCCCGCGAATTTATTGACTGCCTTTGCGGGATGCGACAGCGATTTCACCAAACCCTCAATGCCCGGCTCATCGAACAAGGCCGACTGCTGCCGATAAATGTCGTCCCCCGCAGCGTCGGACAACATGAGAGCCCCGGTCGAACCGATTCGGACTGGGGCTAGACTATCGTCGATAAAGCGATCATTCAATTGGATGAACAGATACCCTCTCAGTTCGGACGTATTGCTGTCGATGAGTTGCCTCGCCGCCGTCACGGAATCGCGCACCGGGGTCTTAAAGCCGTCCTTGGCCCGATAAATCGCCCACTTGTCGCTGAACCAACTCATTTTAAGCGGCTTCTTCTGAATCTGTTCGACGATATGGTTGAAATTTCCGACATCCAACTGTTCGTAAGATTGAAAGGCGTTGTCCGTGGACAGCACCGTTCGGTTCGGGGTGACCAAATAAACAGCGCGGATATGATCCAACCGGCCCCGCAGCAGGTCCGAATACATCAACTCTTTGAACTTCTGATTCGCTTCCTGCAGCAAGTACGGGGTATTGATGGGCGTGTCCAGAAAATCGAGCGGGCGCTGATACAGCAAGGGCCAAGTAAGCCGGTCGATCTCCGTAAGATCCGCTTCCAACGCTCGCTGGGTCTGACTGACGGACTGCAGCAAATATTGGCTGACCTGCTTTTGAAAAATCCCGTTTTGTTTCTCGTACGTGATATAGGTGATGACGACCAAAGGAAACAGCATAAGAAGTAAAAAAACGGTTAGCAGCATCGCTCGTATGGAAATCGGCCTGTTCAACGCAAAGATTGTTTTTCCTCCTTCCCGCTCCCGGTAGTTTCCCTTTATCACTCGGTATTGGGAATAGGGAATGCACCCCATCGTAAATTGGCTAACTGCTTGAGCGTCGTTTAGCGCCTTTCGGTGTAAATAAAGCGTTCTCAAAATGAATGCCGTGGAAACAAGCCTCACCGATCGATCCGCCAACATAACTTGAGCAACTATACTTCGCTATAATGTAGGTTGTTTTGTGTCACTATTCGACAATGTAGGGAGATTTGTGCATTTTCCAATGACACAAATCTCCCTACATAAAAAATAAAAAGGCTGATTTCTCAAGCTTTTCTTCGGGTATGTTATGTAGGCACATTTGTGTCATTAGACATCGACGTAACTTCGTAAAATATTTGTTGTTCTGTTTGAGGCTTTTCGAAAGTTCTCATAGATACACTTAGTGGCGTGAACGAATTCATACTTCGCAATTCTTGCCTTATTCGTTTTGATTTGTTAGGACATTTTATGTCGTTAATTATTTTTTCTATATTTCTTGATTCTGATTCTTTTTTGTGACTATAATGAAGCGATCTAGAGTTAGTTTGAGTTTCTTATTTTCTTCGGTTGAGTTATCAAAAATCCTCTGGAAAACGATCCGGTGCAGGCAGCCGCCGTTTTGACAAAACGGATTCCCACAATTCCACTCCCCATGATTCGGCTGGCGATGCTTGTCTGCCAGTAGATGAAGTTCCTTCAGAAATTCATACTAACCCGGTTTGGTACGGTGTAAATGAAACATTTTTCCTGGAAGAGTCACTGGTCGGCCATCTGCTTGCGGTATTCTTTGGGGGAGACTCCCGCTATTTTGTTGAACATATGCGTGAAATAATTGGAGTCGTTGAAGCCGGTGGCCTCGGAAATTTCGAATATTTTCATATCTGTGCTTTTCAGCAGAAGCTTTGCTTTCTGTACGCGCAGGTTCTGGATATAGCCGGTTACACTTTCCCCGGTTTCCTTTTTAAACAGATTGCTGAAGTAACTGTGGTTGAGATGGACATGGGCAGCCACCTCGGCCAAGCCGCATACCCCCATGTATGATTCTTCAATAAACCGGATGGCCTGCTTGACCGGGTTATCATTCTTGCTGGCAAGCCAGTTATTGTGGGACTGCAGGAATTCATGGATGTATCCCTGCAGCCATGCCGCAATATCCTCCGGCGTCGCACATTTGTAGACAGAATCCCACTCTATGGGGCGCACGGCCATTTGCCATTCGGGAAACTGGACCTGCACCAGCCGGAGAATGGCAGCAGCCAGCAGCAACGCTTCGATCTTGGCGGTTTGCGTGGGCAATTGGCTGATCCGAACGGCTTGCTCCTGCAGCTCCCGGATCAGCCGGCTGTTATCCTCCGACATAAGCCAAGTTATAATTTCCTTCTCCTTCTCGTAAAGCGCCGTCTGGTTGAGCAGTGATTCATTGGCAGAACCGTGGTCCCTGTCCCCTTCCCGGCAATACCTTCTGTAGCCCTGGCGCAATTCCTCCGTGCTGGCGCATATCCCTTGTCCGCTGCATTCAAGAGCCAGCCTCAGGTAATGATGGACCGAATCGGTGAGTATCTGCAGCCATGAGGGGGATGTATCCGGCCGGGAAGCACTCCGGTCCACCAATAAAGCCCACTCCGATGCGTTCAAGGGAAACAGGCGAAAGCCGCCGTGAAACCATTTATTCAAGTGCTCCCCGGCAATATTGGCGAAAGCAAACTGCAAAAGCGGCACATCCTGGGTGGAATAATGCTTCTCCGGGGGGAAATAGGTAGGAAAACGGAGAAAATGCAGCTCGCATTGCTTCATCCGCTTCAGCAGAGTCTCCACCTCTTCGCCGCTATAGGGCATGCCCATAATAGCCGAGCGCAGCTCGCTGTCTTCATGCTGGCGCTTCCAACCCTCCACCAAGAGCTGGGACTGGCTTTCTTCAATCAGCTGCAAATAAATCTGGTCGAGTACGCTTAATATATCCGTTTCCACACAAGGCTTCGTGATAAAGTCCAGCACCCCGAACTTGACGGCGGACTGGGCATACGAAAAATCCTTGAATCCGGTTACAATCACAATCTTCGTCAGCCAGCCGCGGCTTCTGATTTCTTCTGCCAGCTGCAGACCATCTATATGGGGCATCCGGATATCGGTCAGCAAGAGATCCGGGACACATTTCTCCATCATTAACAAGGCGTCCCGGCCATTGGCCGCTTCCCCCGTCATCACCCACTCGGCGGACCGCTTCCCTGCCAGCTTCAGTAGCCCCTTGCGGAAGTTGGGCTGATCCTCTGCAATAAACAGCTTGCCCTTCATCCGTTCCCCTCCTCATGACTCCCCAGTGTCCCGGATTTAATAGGAAGCGTCATGTGAACAACCGTTCCTTTCCCTTTACTGCTGGTAATTTCCACTCCGTATGCGGGTCCGTATACCAGTTGAATGCGCCGCAGCACACTTTTGTAGCCGATTCCCGTCTTATTGCCGTCCGGCAGCACAGCCTCCGCCTCCGCCTCCGTCAAGGTTTTCAGGGTTTCTTTATCCATGCCGCATCCGTTGTCAGCCACCTCGATATGCAGTGCCTCATTTATCAGGAACGCTTTAATCCGCAGCACCCGGTCTTTCTCCATATCACGGAAAGCGTGCACAAAAACATTTTCCACCACTGGCAGCAAGAGGGATCGCATCATCCGCAGATTCAGCAGGGAATCCTCAGCTTGAATAATGGTTTCAATCTCGCCGGTGAACAGTTCTGTCTGGATCTTGATGTAATTGCGGATCTGATGCAGCTCTTCGCCAAGAGTCGTATCAGTCTGGACAGATTTAAGGGAATACTTCAACATCTCCGAGATGGCGTTGATAAGAAGCGCCGCCTCCTCCTGGTCGTTGCTGTACAGCTTCCAATACAGCTCATTGAACAGGTTGTGCAGATAATGGGGGTTCAGCTGTGCCTGGATGGCCTTCAGCTCCGATTCCCTCTGGCTGATCTGGGCCAAATATACCTTATTGATCAGCTCGCTCACTTGCTCCGCCATGCTGTTGAAGCTGTCTCCGATGTAGCCCAGCTCATCGCCGGAATCCACTCTGACACGGACCGTGAAATCGCCGGAACGCAGCATACGCAGTCCCTGCATCAGATGGGCCAGAGGAGTCAGGAGCGTCCTGGTGGAAATCGTAATAAGCAGTGCACTGAGCAGGATCACGCCGATTCCGGCAAATGCCAATACCTGGATGATGTCTTTATTTTTCCTCTGTATCTCCTGCAAGGAAGCCCCTCCGTATAGGGTAAAGCCTGCCGGAATCAGCTCGTGGCGGACAAACAGATAGGTGATGCCATTCATTTTGACATAACGGGGATAATTTGTCTCTGTCAGCTGCAAGAGTTGCTCCATCTCGCTCTGGTCGGTATTGGAGTAGAGCATACCGCCCATAGGCTCCAAAAGCAGCACCTTGCCGCTGCCGTTCTCCGTAAGATCCCGCAGCACCTTGGATATCAGGCTTTCCTCCATCACTATCACCATGGTGCCGTACGGGATCAGCTTCTCATTGAGCATCCGTCGGGCAGCAACCAGAACCGTTCTGCGGCCGTCCGGATCAATGGTGCTGGCCGCCTCGGCACGGCCCCAGACCATATTCCCCCGATGGGGCTTAAGCTTTTCCATCATCCTGGTCAAGTCATCTGTTCCCGGCTCTCCCGACGCACCGGTTTTGGAGAGAACCGTCATTTCCCCGTTCTCATTGTACAGGAAAACGGAACGGATGGATGGCGCATCCACCAGCAGCATATTCAACTGCTCTTCCACATACTTGCGGTTCTTGAATTGGGTGTAGGAATCGCTTACGGGAACGATATTCTCCCTGAGGAACTGTTCGATGTACGGATTCAGGATAATGGATTGGGATACCCGGTTGATTTCCTGGAAGGACATCTCCAGTCTGGCCAAAGCCTGTTCGTTGGCGATGGAGAACTGCTTGCTGATTTCATCCTCCATTAACTGGATATTTGACCGGTAAACCATCCAGCCTGCCAAGGCAAAGGCAAGTGTTACCATACACGAGAGCAGCACGATCAGTTTGATCTTGAAGCTGCCCTTTATTTTTCCGGCTATATACCCCGGCCAGCTTGTCGGATGCAATCGGCTCCCCCCTTGAATTTCATATTTTATTATAAAACGCTTCCTTCCAAGCAAACAAGGTTTTCATTTTACCTGTCTACGTAGGAAGGAAGCGCTTCAGATGGTTGGAAGGTTCAAGCTGATCCAGGAGCAAAACCAAAGCCAGATAAGGGGCTGTCGTATTAATGTTTTTTGACGGCAGACCAACCTCCAAATTGTGGGAATACCAGTTCTGAAAAAACTCCATATAGCGGTGATCACTGTAATACTTCTGCAGCTTGTACAGACCATAAAAACCAACGCCCTGAGGCCAGTCCCATTCTTCAATTCCGAAATCCCGTTGCCGTTGGACAAATCCCTTTTCTTGTATCGGCCTTGGACCACGGTTTTATCCCTTTAATAGTCGCTGCCAACCAGATTCATAAGCTTGTCCACTACCAGTCCGATTTTTTGAAGCAGCATTTCATTTGTCATGATTCATATACTCCTTCTCATATAAAATGTTCCGATAGCAAACTTGGTCCGGTCTTTGTCGAACCAAGTCCGCATTCATCCTATTCCAGGCCCTTAGCCCTTACTTATGTTGGGAGCGGACTAACTCCAGGATATCCTTACCCAGGAAGGCTCTGTCCTTATTTTCTTTATACCAGGTATTCATGAATTCCTCAATCTGTTTGCCGCCGCCTCTCTCCCAGGCAGCTTTGGCATCTGCAACGGCCTGCTCAGGGGTATATTTGGCCCCGCCGATAATGCCTTTGGCATAGATGTCCTTCATTTCCTTGTCGACATTGGTATTGATCACTACCAACTCGCTCGACAGAGTAGGCATATGCTCATAGTGACTCAGCGCGGGATACTGGGCCGCTGGATTAAGCAGAAACTCGTCGGCTTTCTTCAGCATGTCCAGACCGGCTTTCTGGTCAGGATCACTCACGTCGAACGCAGTGGTGGAAATCAGAAGCGGATTCTCGGGGATCGAGTAGAACATGGAATAGTCCATGGCCCAATCCAGTTCCTTGGCATTCTTCGCAGGATCAATGACCTTGGGAAAACCGTCCGCACCTTTTTTCCAATGCTCTCCCTCAATTCCTTTTTTCAGAATCAGACTGGTCTCTGGCCTGATGATGAAGTTAATATATTCCATAGCGGCCTTTGGATTTTTGGCCGCGGCATTGATCACCGTGGTCATTTGAACCGGATTGACCACATGATGAACGAATTGCCCCATGGGAGATTTGGGCTGCGCCATCGGCGCAATCTCCGCCTCCGGAACAACCTTGCGGAGCGTTTTGAGGTCCGTTACCGTACTCTCAAACCAGTTGCTAACAACAGGTGGAAGATAAACACCTATTTTTCCGTTCAGATAATCCTGCTTGGCTTTGGCTCCATTCTTGTCCGCTAGGTAATCCTTATCGATAAGCCCTTCTTCAAATAACCTTTTCTTGAACTTAAGAGACTCCAGAGTATTATCCCAAGTCCTGATAATTTTGTCATCATTGGAGATTCTCCAGCCGTACGAGCCGAACATGGAATCCACCATGCCGTCCGAGGTGTAGCTCATATTGGTTCCATAAGTGTCCTTCTTCCCGTTGCCGTCAGGGTCCTGCTCAACGAATGCTTTCAGAACGACAAGCAATTCGTCGGTGGTCTTCGGAACCTCCAGCTTCAGCTTTTTCAGCCAATCCATCCGGATAAAGGCTACACTCTGCAGATGGGGCTCATTAATTTTGCCGATTTCGTAAAGCTTGCCGTCCGGCTTGGTACCTATTTTGCGAAGCTGGGGGTACTTTTCCAGCAGCTTCTGGTATTCAGGCGCATATTTCAAGTAATCGTCCAGAGGCATCAATTGCTTCTGCTGGTACAGGGAATTCCGGAACCCCGTATCATAATCATTGACAATATCCGGCGCACTGCCCGATGCGAACAACACATTCAGCTTCTTGACTGCCTCTGCCCGGGCCACCGGCACATACTTGGCCGTAACGGGAGAATGCTCATTGATCCACTTGGTCCAACGGTTGTCCTCAACAGTTCCCTCCGCTGCGGGAATATTGCCCCTGTCATAGTTGGAAACGGTAATTATGGCTTTTCCTTCGGCTTGCCCTTTTGTCCCTTCTTCTATTTGACTGCAACCAGCTGCCCCTGCTGCCATAACCGCCGACATTCCCAGTGCCAACGTGATCTTCATTCTTGGTGCGGATGTTTGTCCAAACATGTAGAATCCCCCTCAATCTATGATTGATTTCATTGTTGCCGCTAACCCTTGATAGAGCCAAGCATAATGCCATTGACAAAATACTTCTGCAGGAACGGGTATACTACCAGCATGGGCACAACCATAACCATAACCCCAACCGCTTTCAGCTTTTCGGATACCATTTCCTGCTGCTGCATCATATCCATGGCCGACACATTGAAGTTCCCCTGAATTTGCAGCATCCCCTGAACGATAACAGTAAGATTCTGCAAATTCGTCTTATTGATGTAAAGAATAACGCTCATGAACATGTTCCAGTAGCCCACCCCGTAGAATAACGTCAGCGTAGCCAGCATGGGAAGAGACAAGGGCAGTATGATGCGCATGAGCAACTGGATCTCGCCGCAGCCGTCAATCTGGGCGGAATCCACCACTTCTCCCGGGATGCTCTCAAAATAGCTTTTCATAATCAGCATATTATAGGTGCTGATCAGCCCGCCAAGCCAGAGGGACCAGTAAGTATTGGTCAAATGCAGGCTATTCATGACCAGATATGTAGGGATCATGCCTCCGCTGAAGAGCATGGTGAACAATGCGGCCGTTGTGATCGGCTTGCGGGCGTAGAGGTAACGTCGGGATAAGGGATAGGCCGTCAGCACCGTGGCCAGCATGCTCAAGGCCGTTCCGCATAAGGTAATGATCACGCTGTTGGTAAAGGCGCGCAAGGCCGGCGTATTCTCAAAAAAGTATCTGTAAACAGTGAAATCAAGCCCCACCGGCCAGAACCAGACCTGACCCAGGTCAACCGCATGCCCCGAGCTTACGGACAGCGCAATCAGATGCAGGAATGGCAGGATGCAGGTGAGCGAAATGATGATCAATATCACGTGAATAAAGATTACAAAAATTTTTCCGCCTGTGGATTCCCTCAAGAGGATTTCCCTCCTTTCTTTAGAATAATCCCTGATCGAATTTACGGGCCAATGCATTGGCCGACAGCACAAGCACCAGGCCGACAAAGGATTCAAACAAGCCCATGGCTGTGGTCAGGCCAAACTGGGCCTGCTGCAGCCCCACTTTGTACACGTAGGTGCTGATGACCTCTGCTTTCTGCAGGACAGTGGGATTCTGCAAATTGTAAACCTGATCAAACCCTACTTCCATCAGACGGCCCATTCCAAGAATCAACAGCAGGATAATCGTAGAACGGATGCCCGGCAGGGTGATATGCCAAATCTGCCTAAGCTTGCCTGCACCGTCCATCCCCGCGGATTCGTACAGGCTAGGGTCAATGCCGGAGATAGCGGCGAGATAGATAATAGCGCCGAAGCCCATCTCCTTCCACATGCCGGAGCCGATAAAGATGGCGATCCATGAGTTTGCGCGGTACAGGAAAGGTACCGGCTCCATCCCCCATTGGCCCAGCAGCTTGTTGATGGTGCCGCCGTCGATGGAGAACAGGGTCAGGATAATGCCTGCAACGATAACCCAGGACAAAAAATGAGGCAGATAAATAATGGTTTGGATCCAGCGCTTCAGCCAGCTCTTCCGGACCTCATTCAAGGCAATGGCGATAATAATCGGCGCAGGGAACCCGAAGATCAGGTTCAGAACGCTCAGGGTAAGGGTATTCCAGATAATTTGCAGCGAGACGTGGGACTGGAATAAAATCTCGAAATATTTCCACCCCACCCACGGACTTGACCATATGCCATCGTGAAAATTGTAGTTCTTGAAAGCAATCACAAGACCGCCCATAGGCAAGTAGCGGAATATCAGATAATAAAGCACTCCCGGTATAAGCATGACAAATAGCGGAATATTCTGCCGAAACCGCTTTGTTTGGTAAAAAGCCTCTTTGGCTGCCGGTGCTCTATCCGTTCCTACGGCGGCAGGCGTTGTTTTCATGGCTCCCCCTTCTTTCCTGCTGAAAGTTTTTTTGGATGTGATGCTTATAATATACCGCGGCTCGCCCATTCCGGACCTTAAGAATCTTTAGGTCTTTCTGTGCGATTTTTGTTTCTCTTTCAAACCAGTAGGAGTCTCCCGGAAATGGATCAACACCCTCATTCGGAATCCCGCTTTGCAGCGGAGAGTGTCCGCCAGCCCCATCTGAAGATGCAGTGTATATTCCTTGGACTCCAGGTTGACATTGCCGCGGAGCTCCAAGCCCAAAAGAGCATTGTCCCCAATGGTGCGCCACACGCGCGAGCATGGCGGAAACTTCCGCCCTGGAGACAACACTGGCAGGCTCCAGAAGGTTCCCCGGTTTGCCGTTAAGAATAACCTGCCGATACGGCCCAATCGATGGCATCATTTACCCAGACGGACACTTCGCCGCTGTCCGCAAAGCTCTTGCCGTTGCTGCTGTTTTATACGAAAATAAATTCAACGCTTTAAAGTGACATAGTACGAAACGAAAAAAGAGAGTTCATAGCACTGATATACCAAATTATGGATCAGATTGTTGTTTCTGTTAGCTCGACTTGGTATCCCATTTCACGGATCTTTCGTACCCAGTAATCAACTGTTTTTTCTTTCGATCCTAGATATCGTTCCCCCAGTTCTTGATAGGGCACCTTATCCCGGAGCATCACATAGATGATTCGAATCATAAGATGTGCTATTGCAGTGTTAGCTTTTTGGGGGCCGCATCGTTTCAATAACCGATTGTAAACTGAGGATATCCGGGTATTTTTGGATT
Organism: Paenibacillus sp. GCM10027630; assembly: GCF_042676305.1. Taxonomy (NCBI): domain Bacteria; kingdom Bacillati; phylum Bacillota; class Bacilli; order Caryophanales; family Paenibacillaceae; genus Paenibacillus; species Paenibacillus sp. GCM10027630. Next base: position 28,159 of record NZ_JBHTGY010000034.1, read on the forward strand.
TGATGGCGGCCCACCCTGCTTGGCATAAGACTGATTTTAGACCTTTGTTACCTCGTCGATTCTTCTTACTTTTCTTTTTACCTGCACTTTCGTTATTGGCAGGACAGACCCCGACCCATGATGCCAAATGCGCATCAATAGGAAACTTAGACATATCCGGACCGATTTCCGCCAAGATGCTCGCCGCTGCATCTTGACTAATTCCAGGAATCGTGTCCAATAATTCGATTTCCTGATGATGCGGTTGTATTAACGTATCAATCTCCTGCTCCAAGTCCTGAATTTCCTTTTCTAAATAGCGAAAGTGATCCAAATGGCGTTTGATCATTCGTCTATGATGTAAACGAATTTGACCATTTTTCGAAGGCCTTCTGCTTCTAACACTTCACCGTTGATAATGGACTCTAACAAGGCTCGTCCCGAAACACCAAACACATCCGATACGAATGTCGTCAATTTGATATTCGCATCTTGAAGGATCTTGTGTATGCGATTCTTCTCCTGTGTGCAGTTCAGCACCAGTTTCCGACGATAACGGGTCAAGTCTCGCAAGTCTCGGATTTTTTCATCAGGAACAAAGCTTCCTTCAATGAGTCCGCATCGATGGAGTTGAGCGATCCATACGGCATCCTTGACGTCGGTTTTTTTGCCCGGCATATTCTTAATCTTTGCGGGGTTGGCCAAGGTCAGTCTACAGGCATCCTCAAGGATGTTCCATATGGGTTTCCAGTACACGCCAGTGCTTTCCATGGCGACTTCGACGCATTCGCACTCAGTTAACCAATCCAGCAGTTGAAGCAATTCGGTTGTTGTCGTACCAAATGTCTTTACTTCTTGTTTCGGCTTCTTGTCCAAGGGACCTTTCAGCACACAAGCCACAACAGTCTCCTGATGAACATCAAGGCCAGCGCATGTTTCTAAAATAGCATCCTTGGAGTGTCACTACCTTTTTTTGTGTTGTATGCAGATCATGCAACCTGGTTCAGGGAATTTTTATACTCGTGCTTAAGGCAACAATCGGCGATCCTCGAGGTTGCAATTGGCCAGATTAGACTTCGGGTTTGAACACCAAAAAACTTTCGACCTCTGATCTGCTTACTTCAATTAATTCAAAGGTAGGTTAAAATTGCAAGCCCCATTTTCATCCATGGTGGTGGCTGCGAAGCCATGTGGGATTAGACTGAGAAAATATAGTTGTAGACTGGCGATAGCGTTAAACTAACGGGCAGTTTAACTCAACAATCGTTTGGAAAAATTTGTTGGATGGTACATGGATTAATATGCTAACATGGGCATTTAACCAAACACTGGGGGGGAGAACAATGCGTAGTGATATATATGAGATTATTGAAAAACGTATATCCGACTGGGGACTTAGTAATGAGGAGATAATTACGATCTACATAGTTGGATCAAGAGCGCGAGTGGACAAGCCGTTTGACGAATATTCCGATTTAGATCTCGTCATCTTTTCAACTAATCCAGATTACTATCTACAAAATGACGGATGGCTACTAGATATCGGTACGGTCTGGACAAACTTTATGTTTCGAACCGTTGATGGGGATCCTGAGAAACTCGTTCTCTTTGATCAAGGTGTGCAAGTAGATTTTTTATTTCGTCATATTTCAGATTTGGAACGTTCACTTAATCTAGATCAGATTCCCCAAGGTTTTCATCGTGGCGTCAAGATACTACTTGATAAGACGAGTAATGGACACAAGCTAGTACCACAAACCATAATTGCTCCTGAGAATAATCCCATTTCACAAGAGGCTTTTTTGCAGGTTGTTACCATGATTTGTTTTGCCAGTCTGTACGTGGCAAAACAAATCTTGCGAGATGAATTTTGGGTAGTCAACCAAAGGGATAAAGACTGTAAGCAGTTACTGCTACAAATGATAGAATGGCATGCAAAAGCCACTCATGGAGCAACATTTGATACATGGCATGCAGGAAGGTTTATCAAAGAATGGGCTGATAAAGACGTAATAGACGATTTAAAGCTTTCTTTTGGAGGATACGATCAGAAGAGCAGTTGGAAAGCACTAACATTATCGTTTGAGTTATTCTGTCGAATATCTTCTGAAGTCGCAAACACGTATAGTTATACTTTTCCAGCCAACTTATTTTCCAATATCAGAACTTGGGTTGAGGAACACCAAGCGGGTGTAAAATTAAGCTAACGGGAAACTTTAGCTCAATACACAACTTAGATGAAGCTGCCGCGGCGATCGGCAGCTTCTTTGCGTTAACGGGCAGCATTCAATAGCTCTTGTTTTTACGATCGAGATAATGGTAATATTTTATAGGAACGTGTGTTTGTTTTTTTTGCATTTTCCAAAGGATTGGGGGAATAGGCGTGGTTGAAATCATTGAAAAAGAGCAATTTTCGGTTATTGGAAAATTAGGAAAGGGGCTTGCTAATGAAGCTCCCCAATGGATACCATCATTAAGGAAAGAAGCAAATAGTAACTTTATTAAGATAAGCAATCTCGCCATCCAACATCATGTGCAAACGGCTCCCATTTGTTTCGTTAAGGAGCCGATGTGTACATGATCCAATTGACGAACCGCCAGGCACGGCAATTTCTGCTATTGAAGCACGGGTTGTTGGGCGAATATCCTTTTAAAGGAAAGCAGGGAGTATTGGATTTTGTGCGGCAGGTCGGTTGTATTCAATACGATCCCATCGATGTTTGCGGAAAAAACGCCGAACTGGTGTTGCAGTCGCGAATCAAAGGATTTACCAAGAACATGCTCGCCGAGTTGCTGTATCAAGATAGAATCCTTGTCGATTATCCCGACAAGAATTTGGCCATTATCCCTGTCGAGGACTGGCCGTATTTTGAGCGGTACAGGCAGGCCGCCCGACAACATGCCAAGCGCTATCCCGAAATGGAAGCGTTGATAGAGCATGTACGAGCTCATATCCAAAATCACGGTGCGCTAAGTTCGGATGATCTAAAATTGGATGGGAATTTCGCTTGGCGGTCGGCCATCCACTGGAGCAGCGGAAACAATTCATCCCGGTCGGTGCTGGAGCAGATGTACTCGACAGGCGAGTTGATTATACATCACAAAAAAGGAACGCGTAAATATTACGATATCGCGGGGAAGTACATACAGCCAAATCTGCTGAATGCGCCGGAGCCGCTGGAGGGCGAGCTGGAGCATCATAAGTGGCGGGTACTGCGTCGAATCGGCGCTGTTGGCCTTTTATGGAATCGCGCATCTGATGCCTGGCTGAACATATGGGGATTGAAAGCGGAGCAGCGCAACGAGGTTTTCCGCCAACTGTTGCACGAAGCTCGCATTGTTGCTGTTGCCGTGGAACAAATGAAGGATTTACTTTATTGCCGCGCGGAGGACTTGCCGCTTATTGAAGCGGTTCTGCAAAATCCAGCGCCGAAATGGCGCTGCGAGCTGATTGCCCCACTAGATAATTTCATATGGGACAGAAAACTGATCAACGAATTGTTTGGATTCGATTACACCTGGGAGATTTACACGCCTGCAATCAAACGGAAATTCGGCTATTATGTGTTGCCTCTAATATACGGAGAAAGCCTCATCGGACGAGCCGAGGTAATCGCGGAGCGAAAAGCCGGGACGCTGGTTGTTAAAAACATCTGGTACGAGAACGACATAAAGCCAACAAAGCAATTGCGAACAGCTTTGAACAATTGTTTTCAAAATTTTGCATTATTCAACGGATGCGAGACGATTTCGACAGAGTCTATGAACTGATAATTCCAGTTCCCCGGAAACATTTGCCGACAAGTCTCCGCGTACGAATCAGGTAAGCTGACGCGTCCGATAGCGCCGTTGTATGTGTACATGAGTTTCAAATGGGGGGGTCAAGCGCGGGCGAGTTCATTTCGTTACTACAATTAGATCAATACGAACGGGACACGTTAGTTGAATGACACTAGCTGCAGTCTAAGACTTGCGCGCCTAGCCAAGCTAGGCACAACTTGCCGGTGAAAGTCCGGTCGGAGTAAAGGCCAAGCTGCTCCGTAGCTAACAGACGGCTTGGAAG
>NZ_JBHTGY010000035.1:0-68208 GCF_042676305.1 Paenibacillus sp. GCM10027630
TGGTTCTTTGGGCTATGTTTCACCGGATCAATACGAGGCCATGTATTACAAAAAGGTTGTGTGATATCTCTTATTTGAGTGTCTACTTTCTTGACAGAGATCCATTTTTCCTGATATTTGCGTGGGGTTTACTAGGCTGCCATGTATCGCCGCAACGCACGCCCGGGATTCGCGCGCGTTGGAAAGGGATGTGAGGATTCTTCGCAACCATATATCGAAGATAAAATGGTAGATGTGACTGCCCCTTATTTTAGCAGTTTATTGCGGTCATTTGAAGCTCGTATCCCCACCGCTGCAAGCCAACGATACTAAGTAAAATCACCTCAACAATAGCGTCCGTAATCTCACATCCATCCCTCCACACGTACATACGTATGAGTTTATAGAATAAGGACAATCAGGGTAAATTTCTTGATGGTTTTTCTTACACGTCATATTGGATATGTTTTGGGGTGAGCGAAGCTTACTCCTTATTTCAATTTTGGGTAAGGTAAAGGTCGGACTCGAATGTATGGAAGCAAATAGATTTCAATGAGTCTACGGGCCTTCGATCAGGTACGGATAGCCAACTCTATATACAGTAGAGGGGAAGTCTTTCTTTGCATTGAAGGGAATCCATCCTATGCTATGTCTTTGGATCCATCTAATATGAATCCCGCTGACTAACGGAACGTGAATCCTCTATTGGTTGCAAACCGATCCCATTTCATGAAGTCGAGGAACTACGATGCGCTATTCCAATTTTTATAGGCTGAAATGCCTTATTTTTAAACAAATAAGTGATCCTAGTTCCGTTTCACTCGAATACTAACGTGAAAACAATGAAATAGCGCACCTCATTTCCTCCCAAGCGAGTGATCAGCAGTGTTAAAGGGGATGAAGACACGCCACCGCTTTAGCAGTGAAGGTACATAGGGAATACTACAATGGTAATGGATTAGGCCGTGATATTTTCCAACGCGCGCGAATCCCGGGCGCGCGTTGCGGGATTGCATGGCGGTAGGTCGAACCCCACGCGAGGTTTGCTTATATACCAAAAGTGAATAGTTGGAAATGACTTTTATTTTTTACCTGACTGTGGTAAGGTAATGAGGTTGAAATGCTGCGCAAGGAGGGAATAAATGAGTCGACGAGAGGAACTTAAGAAAATTGCAGTGAGCCATCTTTTACAATTTGGCTACGAAGGTACGAAGCTTGCTGATATAGCAAGTGAGGCAGGCATCAAAAAACAATCCATGTACGCCCATTTCAAGGATAAGAAGGAATTGGTTATTGAAATCCACGAAGAAGCGATGAAACAGGAAATGGCCTATTTGCTTGCTTTTTTTGATAAACATAAGGGAAAATCCATGAAGGATATTCTTCACATATTCATTCTCGAAATGAAAGACCGTTATTTGGATAAGCAAAATGTGAAGCTTATGTTTCTAATGGCTTTTATTCCTCCTGAGGGATTACAGGATTTATTTCTCACCTTATATGAAGCTTATTCGAGGCAATTATTAGAATTGCTTGAGCTGGCTTTCAGTGACGATTCTTCTATTTCGGTTGATTCGAAAAAAGCGGCGTTGGCTGTTCACACAATCTATGATGGCTTGACGGCAAAATTAATATTTGAAAGTCCCGAGCGCTTTGTACACGCATCAGAGGTAACCTTCTCCCTTCTATGGGAAGGAATACAATACAAGAAAAATAGTTAAGAGGTATAACCATGCAAAATCAAAACAGAAGTTTACAATCACTGGAAACCGATTCCGTGGCAAAAGTGTTTTTCCGTTACTTGATTCCATCTCTTATCGGTATGTTCATGATGTCCATCAATGTAGTTATAGACGGGATATTTGTGGGGCATCGGTTCGGATCGGTAGCGTTGGCTGGAATTAACGTTTCTTTCCCAGTATTTTCGATTTATATGGCCATTTCATTATGGATTGGTATTGGAGGAGCGGCACTCTATTCCAAAGCTTTAGGCGCCAAGCAATATACCAAAGCGCAGTCCATATTTACACATTCACTTACATTGATTTTTAGCATAACGATTGTTATTGGATTTATTGCCTTCATGCTGCGTGAACCGGTGGCGCTTTTCCTCGGTGCTAACGCGGAAACAATGCCCTATGTAATGGATTATATGAATGTGCTTTTATCCTGCGGCTTTGTTTTTACAGTACAAAATTCGTTCAGCGTGTTTGTCCGAAACGATGGCAATCCTAATCTTGCTATGATCTCGATGGTGGTCACAGCCATTTCCAATGTAATTTTGAATTATATATTTTTGTTCGTATTGGATTTCGGCGTAGCGGGCTCCGCATGGGGACTAATCGGTGCGGCTGCGATTGGTTCATGTGTATTGTTTACTCATTTTTTACGAAAAGAAAGCACGCTCAAATTTAGCAAGCCAACCTTTTCATGGGAGTTAACAAGAAACACTCTGATCATTGGATTCCCGAGCTTCATTGCGGAAGTTGGGATAGCTGTTTTTACAGCAGGCTATAATATTGCTATGGCTCATTGGGTGGGGACGGTAGGAGTATCCGCGTTCTCCATATTGAATTATGTGCACAGTGTGATGCTTATGATGTTCATTGGTATGGGCTCGGCTATCCAGCCGCTAATCAGCTTCTATCGTGGAGCGAAGCAGCGTGTGAGGGAGCGAGAAACGATCCGAATTGCTGTCAAAACAGCGTTGGGTACAGGAATTGGAATATTACTGGTCGGCATTTTTGCCGCGGATGCAATTGTATCAATGTTCGGGGATTTTTCAGCTGATGTCCGGGAGCTGGCTATTACGGGAATTCGGTTGTTTTTCATCGCTTACTTATTTATGGGAATTAACTTTGTGATGATGACTTATTTTCAAGCGACAGAACAGGTCAAAATGGCTATCTGGATTACGATTGCAAGGGAAATGCTCCTGATGATTGCTTTTCTATTTACACTGCCTCATATTTGGGGCATAAACGGTATTTGGCTCGCGATTCCACTATCCGAATGTATAGTGACGCTGACAGTCTACCTATATATCAGGAAGCAAACAGGCAGGGCTTTAACCGCATCTGCTGGACTTAGTCGATAAGGTAAAGGTAAGGGCAGCTTACAAAAAAAAGGACCGTACCGGAATAAATTCCGAGTACGGTCTTGTTTTATTATTGTTATAGGCTGCTTATTTGCCGCCCATTTGTTTGTTAGCGTCACGAACAACATCAAATTTCTTGTCATCGGATGTTGTATAACCACGGTGGGAATATACTTCATAGATGATTTGTTGACCAGCTGGATCTTTACCGATAGCGATGAAAGCATCGGAAATCTTTTTGCGCCATTCTTCACTCATGTCTGTACGAACAGCGATAGTGTCGTTAGGAATAGGTGCTGTAAAGAACAGAACGCGAGTTTTGGAGAACACGTCTGGAACATCCTTAACAACGTTCAAACGAGCATCCTGGAACACGGCAGCAGCATCAACCTCACCATTTAATACAGCAAGAACGCCTTTGTCATGACCTTTAACAACGATACCTTTTACATCTTTATCCGGATCGATTGATTTCTTCTTCAACTCAAGACCTGGGTAAATGTAACCAGCGGAAGAAGTTACATCCTGCCAAGCCACTTTTTTACCTTTAAGATCTTCAATCGTTTTGATTGGGGAATCATTTTTTACGATGATCATGGACTTGTAGGAATCTACAAGCTTGGATTTATCTTCTTGACCTGTTGCATCATCAACGCCATAACGTTGTGCTTGAAGCAATAGATCTGCTGCTTTTTTCTCATCATGCGCTAATACATATCCAGTTGGAGGCAAGAAGCCGATATCCACTTTTTTGGAAGCCATTGCTTCAATGATAGTGTTGTAGTTAGTGGAAATGGATACTTTTACTGGTATGCCGAGACGGTCGCCAAGCAGCTTTTCTAGCGGCTTTGCTTTGGCTTCGAGTGTTTCAGCACTTTGGGAAGGAACGAACTGTACTGTAAGCTCTTTAGGTGCATAGCCTGCAGGCGCTGCTTTCTCTGTAGGTGCCGGTGCAGGAGCTGGTGCGGCTGGTTTATTCTCTACTTTACTCCCACAGCCAGCAGCGATTCCTGCTGATAACATTAGTGTTAAACTTACCGCTGCAAATTTCTTGAACATTTTTTTTGACCTCCTGTTAATTGTGGAATCGAATCCATATACTACTATAGCATATAATAGAATACTCATCAGTAAAAAGTTTGTAAACTTGATGTAAATGAATCTCCCATCCACTTATTGGCCAGTTAGACATTGAATTCCCAATCGTTTCTTTGATATATTGAAGTAGTTGAGCTTGTAAAAGAAGAGTATTTCAAAGTTGGAGCTGATTCGGATATGGAAAAAAATGCGAAAATTAAGATAACCATTTTGGAGACCAGTGATATTCACGGTTATATGTTACCCATTCAATATGCAAATAATGAGCCCACTGAGCAAGGATTTGCCAAATTGGCTGCTTTGATTTCTGAAGAACGGGCTCGTAATCCCCACTTGATCGTCATTGATAATGGGGATTTGATTCAAGGAACTCCATTAGCCTATCATCACGCCCGTTTGAATGCAAATGTGGAGAATCCGATGATACGTTGTCTGAACGAGCTGCAGTACGATGCGGCTGTTCTTGGCAACCATGAGTTCAATTACGGGCTCCCCTTGTTGAATAAAGCAGTAAAGGAATCGTCTTTTCCGTGGCTGGCCGCTAACATTGTGGATGAGGTGAGTGGCGAACCCTTTTTCGGTAAACCCTACATAATGAAAGCTTTTGATAACGGCCCTCGCGTTGCTATTCTCGGATTAACTACTAATTATATTCCTCATTGGGAAAAGCTGGAGCATATTGCAGGATTGCGGTTTGAAAATGTGCTAGAGACTGCACAGAAATGGGTTGCTCACCTGAGGGATGAGGAAAAAGCTGATGTAGTTGTTGTCTCATATCATGGAGGCTTCGAACGTAATCTTGAGACTGGTGAACCTACGGAACCGCAGACAGGTGAAAATGTAGGCTATGCCTTGTGCCAACAAGTCGAAGGCATTGACGTGCTCCTTACCGGACACCAGCACCGCTTAATATCCGGCCTTAGTATTAATGATGTTGTGGTAGTGCAGCCAGGAAGTCAAGGCGCCTACCTAGGGAAGGTTCAGCTTCATTTAGAACAAGAAAATGACCAGTGGAAAATAGTAACCGCGTCTTCCGAGCTGCTATCAGCAAGCGGGGCGAAGCCGGTAGAGAAGATCATTGATTTGCTGCAAGCTGATGAGAGACTTACCCAGCAATGGCTTGATCAACCTATTGGCAAGCTGCTTGGTAATATGTTAATAACGGATCCTATGGAGGTTCGGCTGAAGGAACATCCTTTGATTGAGTTTATAAATCGGGTGCAGATGGATATCTCGGGTGCGAGTATTTCCAATACTGCATTATTTGATAATATTTCTCCGGGATTTCCTCCAGACATCACGATGCGTGATATTGTATCCAATTACATATATCCGAATACGCTGCAGGTGATACGGATAACCGGACAAGATATTAAGGATGCTCTCGAGCGCTCTGCATCATATTTTGCCACGTACACAGGCGGATCGGTTCAGGTTAATCCGGCCTTTAGTGATCCCAAGCCACAGCATTATAATTACGACATGTGGGAGGGCATCGAATACAAGCTCAATATTTCGCGGCCGGAAGGGGAACGGGTTGTCCATTTGACGTATGAGGGTCAGCCTATTGACCGTAACCGTGAATATGATGTGGTGATGAATAATTACCGTGCCGGAGGCGGAGGCAACTATGCAATGTTTCAAGGGAAACCGGTTGTCCGTGATATTCCAACCGATATGGCTGAATTGTTAGCTACCTATATTATGGAAAAGGGCACCATAGAAGCTGCTTTAAACTCGAATTGGGAAGTTATATGGTAGGCAATTGGAACACTTGTTATAGATAGGCAGGGATAGTCCAAACCATAAGAGACTTGCCCACATACTATACATTAATCCATTGTGAAAAGGAGGGTTAACGTATGGGATTGGGATTAGAAGGTGGAGTTGGTTGTGGAGTTGGAGGTATATTTACTAGCACAGGTGTTATTTTAGTATTGTTCATCCTTCTTGTTATCGTTTTGAGAGCATGTATCTAATTATGATCGACCATAAATGATACCCAAAAGCAACTAGGCTGTTTCAGCGCTAGTTGCTTTTTTCTATAGATTTAAGCAGATTTTTTTGGAAATATATTTACTTAATGAACGCGGTGATGTATTATCGAATTAAAGCATTGAAGTAACATAAATTTAGATTAGGAGCTGACTTCATGGAAAATTTAAAGGAAATCAACATTGTCCCTCGTAAAACTCTCGAAAAAATCAAGCCTTACTCACCAGGCAAGCCGATCTGGGAAGTGCAAAACGAGCTAGGCCTGACCAAGGTTATCAAGCTGGCTTCTAATGAAAATCCGCTGGGTGCTTCGCCTAAGGCGATTGCCGCTATTAACAGCTTTGTGACGGAAATACACCGATATCCTGATGCAGGGGCTAAGCTTGCGAGTGCTGCTATAGCAGCTAAGCTAGATATTAAAGCGGAAGAAATTATTGTAACGAACGGTGGAGATGAGCTGATCTCGCTAGTTTCTGAAGCGTTTCTGGAAGCGGGTGATGAAGTTGTCGTACCTTCACCTTCTTTCAGTGAATATGAATTTGGCGCACATTTGATGGGAGCCAGGACTGTGCCTGTTCCACTTGCGGAAAATTACCAATATGATGTCGATGCACTGCTTACAGCTGTAACGGAACGGACCAAAATTATGTACATATGCTCTCCCAACAACCCAACGGGCACTTATATTCCGGCTGCAGACTTAAAGCGGCTCATTGAAGCTTTGCCCAAACATGTTCTCCTGATGGTGGATAGTGCTTACAGTTACTATGCTTATGCAGATGATTATACAAACGGTTTGGAATATGTCAGAGCTGGATATCCGGTTATCGTACTGCAAACATTTTCTAAAATATTTGGACTTGCGGGAATACGTGTAGGTTTTGGAGTTGCTCCTGAAGCTGTTATAAGTACTATTTTGAAGGTGAAGGAGCCTTTTAATGTGAATGCATTGGCTCAAGCAGCAGCAGCTGCAGCTATCACGGATGAAGAACACGTACAAGCATCGGTTCATGTGAACGACTTGGGTAGGGAGCAGCTGTATAAGGGATTCAGCGAGCTTGGCTTGAACTACACGACTAGTATGAGTAATTTTGTTCTGGTGGAGTTAGGAGCGGAAGCGAAATCTATTTATGACCAGCTTCTTGCCAAAGGAATTATTGTCCGCTACGCCGCTATTTGGGGCCTCCCGCATCATATCCGCGTTTCGGTTGGGCTGCCGGAGGAAAATGAATGCTTGCTTGAAAGCTTGAAGGAAATTATGCGGTAATTACGGATGGTAGTATACTATTTTTTCCAATGGTTGGATTCAAATATGCTGATTGATGTAGTATGATCGAATCAAAGCTTATAAGATTTGAGCAATTACATTATTTCAGGAGGGATTATTTAATGAGTCTATTGTTGTGGCCGAATGGAACACCGAATGCGTTGGGAGATGCTGCCGAGGACAAACCAACCCTGGTGCCTTACCTGGTTGAGGTGGATCATCCTACAGCTGCGGTAGTGGTATGTCCAGGTGGTGGTTATGCTCGGAGAGCTGACCATGAAGGAGAGCCAATTGCTCTGTGGTTGAATTCTTTGGGGATTTCCGCTTTTGTTGTACATTACCGCGTTGCACCCTATAAACATCCCAATCCGCTGCTGGATGCTCAAAGGGCGATCCGCACAGTCCGCAGCAGAGCGAAGGAATGGAATATTGACTCTAACCGTGTTGGTATTTTGGGCTTTTCTGCTGGAGGCCATTTGGCATCCTCTGCCGGAACGCATTATGACAATGGTCAACCTGATGCGGAAGATCCGATTGAACGCGAAGGCTGCAGGCCGGATTTACTTGTATTGTGCTATCCGGTTATTAGCTTTATATCGTTTAAACATTCCGGCTCCAAGCAAAATCTACTTGGCGAATCTCCAGATGCAGCTCTTGTTGAGCATATGTCCAGTGAATATCAAGTGACAGAGCAGACGCCTCCTGCATTCCTATGGCACACTGCAGATGATGCTTCAGTTCCGGTAGAGAATAGTCTTATTTTTGCTTCGTCTCTTAGCCGTAATAAGGTTCCTTATGAACTGCATGTATTTGAAAGCGGGAGGCATGGACTCGGTCTTGCAGCAGAACAACCTGGTGTACGAGCATGGCCGGAGCTATGTGCGGATTGGCTGAAGAGACAAGGGTTTAGTCCGTCTTCTGATTAATTTCGTAACCTTGTGGTTTAAAATAAATCCCCGCAATGATCAGCATGGAGGATGAGATGGCTTATACACGGAACCCGGGAGCGAGCTATGAGTTGTATCCTTTAGGAGAACAGGCTGTTGTTATTCGCTGGGAAGGCGGTATTGATGACCAAACCTGGAGACTTATAGACCATTGTTTAGAAAGCTTGGAGAGGCATCGGTTCCCTGAACTTATAGAATGGGTTGCAGCTTATCGGACTGTGACCGTCTATTATGATCCTGTTGCATTATATTTGAAATCTGCTCGTGGCTATGACCCGAATGAGAATAGAACCCCCTATGAGCTGGTTTGCCGCTGGATACATCATTGTTTGCGAGAGCAGCAGCCCGGGGATGTCGGCGAGGATAGTCTGGAAAGTAGAGCAATTGAGCCTGCTGCCCGTATTAAGACCGTACCGGTTTGTTTCGGTGGAGTTCACGGGCCGGATTTGGGCGAGGTAGCGCTTCATACAGGCTTGCGGCCAGAAGAAGTTGTAGAGCTGTATTGCTCCACTACTTATTTGGTACATATGATAGGCTTCGTCCCAGGTTTTCCATATCTGGGAGGCTTGCCTCAGCGTCTGCAGACGCCACGACGCAGCTTTCCTCGGGGAGAAATACCTGCAGGCTCTGTAGGCATAGCTGGTGAGCAAACGGGGATTTACCCATTGGCTACTCCTGGAGGCTGGCAGTTGATTGGACGGACGCCTATGACGTTATTTGACCCTGCTCTTTCTCAGCCGTCTCTGTTTAGTGCTGGAGATTATGTCAGGTTCATGCCAATAACGGTAGCCGAATTTGACGCAGCAGTCCAAAGATAATTTGGATGCAAAACCTTACGGGAGTGTCGGACTTATATAGGATGACTGCAAGATTCGATATGAATAAGCTTCCTGGGATACTTTGTGATCAACAGGGGGCTTAGGTTGCAGGAATGTTTAAGGCTACATAAACCTTAAGGCTAAGGATGGAGGATTATGCAGTGACCATTGAAGTCATTAAGGCGGGGCTGTTCACTACGGTACAAGACGGGGGAAGGTTTGGCTACCGCGGTATCGGTGTCGTCACAAGCGGTGCTATGGACAGGTTCGCCTTGCAGGCAGCGAACCTGCTGGTAGGCAACGAGCCCGGCGCAGCTGTGCTCGAGATGACCCTCACGGGCGCGTCGCTCGAGTTCCACGACGACGCGCTCGTTGCGTTATGCGGCGCGGATATGGACGCGCGCGATGAAGAAGGGCCGCCGCTGCCCGGCTGGCGGCCTGTGCTCGTGCGCGGCGGCACCGCGCTGCGCCTCGGCCACACGCGCCGCGGTGCGCGCGCGTGCCTCGCTGTGGCGGGCGGCATCGCCGTGCCCGCTGTGCTGGCGAGCCGCAGCACGCACGTGCGCTCGCGCCTCGGCGGCCTCGCAGGCCGGGCACTGCAGCCGGGTGACCGGCTGCAGGTCGGCCCGCCTGCGGCGGCCGCTGCCGCGCTAGCCGCGCGCTTGGCCGCGGCTGCGCCAGAGGCACAGATCGCCCCGGCTGCGTGGGCGATCGCGCCAAAGGCACGCCCGCCGTATGCGGAGCATCCGGTGGTGCGCGTGACTCGTGGGCGTGAAGCAGAAAGCTTTGCAGGCGGGAGCCTGCAAAGCTTTCTGTCCACGCCCTACCGTGTAACCCCACAGTCGGATCGCATGGGCTACCGACTGAACGGCGAGCGTCTTCTCCTATCCGAGCCGCTCGAAATGATATCCGAATCCGTGACTATGGGCACGGTTCAGGTTCCGCCGGACGGTCAGCCTATTATTCTAATGGCTGACGCTCAAACCACTGGCGGGTATCCCCGTATGGCTCAGGTGGCGGCGGTTGATTTGCCAGTTCTCGCTCAAATGCGACCTGGAAGCATGCTGCGCTTCCAAGAAATATCACTTGCTGCTGCCCAGGCGCTATATATTCAACAGCAGCTGGAGCTGCGGGAGCTTGCCGCCGCTATCAGCTTAAAAATCGCCGGCTCATGAGTGGCTGTTCAAAAGACCCTTGTTTTGGAGAAAACGAATATAATTATTTTTTAGCTTGAATTAGAAGCTGGATTTATGTGTTAATAGTAGTGTAGCTGGCCAGCTAACGATTTAACGGAAAGGAGTGATCGTGAACGATGATTACAATACTTGAGGTGGTCTCTGCGTAAGCAGAGGCTCCATAACAAACGGGGAGGCTTTACTAGCCTCCCTCTATTTCTTAAAAGACAATTCGGTCATGGACATTAAACATATACATAAGGTATAATAAGGAAGTATTTGGAATCATGAAACTAAGACGAAAGGAGTGGCGTTCGATGTATGAAGGCACATTTACCAATAAAGGGTTTTGTGACAATTGAATAAGCATTTTCTCCATCACCGTCACCTGACGTCATTGACATGAACCATAATATATAATATGGAACCCAGGCACGATACGGCAGATCGTGTTTTTTTGTTTTCATGTGTGACCCTACATGCTGACGATCCAAGCTTGATCAATTATGACTTGCTTTTGTTAGCTTACTAACTACCTTCAGGAGGTGTGAAGATGAAAATGCTTATCTCTTTCACGGCGGCGCTTGCAACTAAAGCACGGAAGGAGGATTTCATCGATGGGGTACAAAAACGGAAAGGATATTCTTCCCGCTAGCCTGCTTAAGCAATTGCAGGATTATATTTCGGGAGAGATTATCTATATTCCCAAAAAAGAACAAACTCGTGCAGGCTGGGGAGAAAATAATGGCACTCGCCAGACGATTCAGCGGCGCAATACCGAAATATACCGGCTCTATGAGAACGGTTCGACCGTTCCGGAGCTGATACAAAAATATCATTTGTCCGAAGACAGCATTCGCAAAATTATTGTAAAGACTCGCGGCATGGCTGTGCATCAGCACTAGCCGGAGCTGCACGAACGCAGTTGACCAATATGCCGGATTTCCATACACTTGAAAAAAGCCGGAAGGCTTTTTTTCGTTGCGTAGAAAATATAAGTTTATACTTGGATAACGGAACGAGTTCTTCCGCAAAACGTAAATTGTACATCGAGGACGCGTTTATCCGTTTATCCTTGGTTATGTAGTTCCCTTGGTCAAGCAAGGCATAAGGGGACTGATCAAGCTTTTCAGGGGGGAAATAATGAGCAGCATCGATTTGAATTGTGACATGGGTGAAAGCTTCGGAGCCTATCAGCTTGGGCAGGATGAAGCGTTAATGAAGCATATTACTTCTGCGAATATTGCTTGCGGCTATCATGCAGGGGACCCCGCTGTCATGCGTCGAACTGTACGTAAATGCCTCGACAATGGAGTTGCCATTGGCGCGCATCCCGGACTGCCTGATTTGTCCGGGTTTG
Source organism: Paenibacillus sp. GCM10027630 (assembly GCF_042676305.1). Taxonomy (NCBI): domain Bacteria; kingdom Bacillati; phylum Bacillota; class Bacilli; order Caryophanales; family Paenibacillaceae; genus Paenibacillus; species Paenibacillus sp. GCM10027630. The sequence continues at coordinate 11,737 of NZ_JBHTGY010000035.1, forward strand.
GCAGACGTGCCATGCAAGTAACGGCGGAGGAAGCTTACGAAATGACTGTGTACCAAATTGGTGCATTATGGGGATTCATACGCGCCGAAGGTTCTGCTCTTCAGCATGTGAAGCCGCATGGTGCCCTTTACAATATGGCGTCAGTTGATGCAGCCTTGTCAGAGGCTATTGCGGAAGCTGTGTATCGCATTGATCCGGAGCTGATACTCTTCGGCTTGGCAGGCAGTGAGCTGGTTAAGGCCGGGAGTAGAATAGGGCTTCGGGTCGCAGGAGAGATTTTTGCTGACCGGACGTATCGTGCGGACGGAACCTTGACGCCGCGAACCGAGCCGCATGCCCTGCTGCATGATGCAGACGCTGCTGCCGATCAAGTGATTGCAATGGTGAACAGCGGCATTCATCAGGGCAGCCGCGAGTTTTGGATGGCTGATACGGTTTGCATTCATGGAGACGGACCGCATGCCTTGCAGTTTGCTGTAAAGATTCGCGAAAGGCTGGAGCTGGCCGGTATTGCTGTTCGTGCGCTTAAGATTTAGATAAGGGTGTTATCCGCTGAAATAAGGAGTATCCCGATGATATCAGTGTTTGTGTATGGCACTTTGCTTGTAGGAGAATCCAATCATCATGTTGTAGCTCCTCATTTGCTTGAAGTTGAGGCTGGAGCTGTGCTGGGAGAACTCTATGGCTGCGGTTCATATCCGGCTGTGGTAATAGGCGGGGGATCACATGTAGTTCATGGCGAATGGCTTACGGTTACTGAGGAAGGCTTGTCTGCTATGGATGTGCTTGAGGAATATTATGGCCCTGGAGCTGACAACGACTATGAAAGAGTGTGGGTTCATGACGCTTTTACCAAAAGGGAAGGCTGGATATACGTTTGGTTAGAGCCTCGAGGCAATGACAGAATAAAAGAGGGCTCTTGGAGAGCCTATAACAAAAAAGAGAGCTAAGGGTATCTCCTTAAGCTCTCTTTCTGGTAGAACTCCAGTCTTCCTTTTCTGATTTCTTAATAATCTCTGTCATACGGATAGCCAGTCCATGGGCGTCTTCTTCACTAAATGTGCTTTTGATATCATCGTACGAGACATTGTCTTGAAATATTTTACGAGAAACGTTGGAGTCCTTATACCAAGCTTCGGTAATGGCGAAGTGTCCTTCTTTCTTTAGCCATATCTCATGATAATACTGCTCTTCTTCATTGCGCAGTTTCATGGACATATAGTAAGCCAACATAGGGATTCGGGGGTCTGAAATTCGTTGACTATAAACAGAACCTGAAGATACCGGTTGACCGAAGGAGATATATTTCGACACTTTTTTTATAAGATGGTCAATATTGTCCATAAAGTTCTTCTCCTTTTATAGTTCAAAGTATCCAATAAAGGTTAAGTTTTAATCAAATAAACCTGTCTTTATATAATACCATAGTTCGTATTACTTATAAATAAGTATTTTTTCCTGAATGTAAGAATCTTGTGTGAAATATTCCAACAAAGTTTGCGAGTAAAATGATATAATAAAACAAAAATTTGAGGCGAAATTTGGGGAGATCCGAAGATGGGCAATTACAAAATTTTATTAGCTGATGATGAGTTGGCTTTGCGATTTTTATTGACTGAAACCCTTGCAGATGAGGGGTATGAGATTACAGAGTCGGAGGATGGGAAAGAAGCGCTCGGATATATTCAACGGGAAAGATATGATCTGATTATTCTTGATTATATGATGCCTGAATTGACTGGTGTTGAGGTGTGCGAGTGGCTGCGTAACCATGAAAATCCGAATCAAACGGCTCCTGTAATCCTACTGACTGCCAAAGCGCTGGAGAAGGATCGTGAACGTGCGAGTGCTGCGGGAGTTAGTACATATATTGTAAAGCCCTTCAGCCCCTTGCAGTTGGTTGACACCGTCCAACAATTAATCGAAAGCAGACAGTGAGCCGCCTGTTTAAGAGTAGCTAAATTGAAATCGAAAACGACTGGAAGTGAACAGCTTTGCGGCACACAACTCAAGAAGAGCGGATACAAAAAGAAGCAAGATTGATGAAAGAAGGACGAAAGCGTTATGTGGTGGAGCTTCGCAAACAGTTGGACAGGCTTCGAGAGCTGTTTGCTGCTACAGACGAGAACATAACTTTCGATACAGCTCTCCAGATTTACCGGTTGGTACATACTTTAAAAGGCAGCGCGCCGATGTTCGGATTTGTACGAATCGGAGATATTGCAGAAAAGCTTGTTCAGCAATGGGAATGGGCGCAGGGTCAAGAGACGCTATCCAGCACCAATACGTCCGTAATAGTTGGGTTTCAATCAACTGTTTCTGAAGGAGCTGTATGGTTGCAACAGCTTGCGATGGAATTGGATGTTTATTCTCAGGAATTGGATTTGGATGATAAACAGGACCAGAAGCTATTGCAAGGCTCTGCCGTTGCTCATGGCAGCCGTCTCCTGGTTATAGATGATGATGAGGTACTTCGTTCTTACCTTGTCCGTCGTCTTACTCTGGAAGGTTATATAGTAGATGATGCAAGAGATGTTGCTAGCGCCCAAAGGCTGCTGCGAGAATTCACATATGATCTCATTACTATAGATTTGATGATGCATCCACAATCAGGCTATGAACTGTTCGAATTTGTGAAAGAGGATCCTACCTTAAAATGGGTGCCGCTTGTGGTGCTTTCCGGACGCAGCGATATCAATGATAAGGTTCGTTGTTTTTATTTGGGTGCGGATGATTATATAACCAAGCCCTTCCAGTATGAAGAATTAAGCGCACGAATATACGGCCTGTTAAAACGGACGAAAAATTTTGAGCAGATGGCATTTCGCGATCCGTTGACAGGTGCCTATAACCGACGCTTCTTCGATCATCAAATTTTGGCTGAGCTGCAGCGTATTCAACGTTATCCTTCGCCCATTTCGTTAGCATTTATCGATATTGACCGGTTTAAATCAATCAATGATACGCACGGGCATCATATCGGAGATATTGTGCTTCAGGGATTGGCGCATTTGCTTCAAAATCATTTGCGGGAAACCGATTTACTTGCGCGTTTTGGTGGTGAAGAGTTTGTTATTGTGCTTCCAGGAGTGACGGGAGTGGATGCGAGAAAAGTAATGGAAACTATGCTGCAGCATACCCATGCAGGCCCAGTTGCCCAATATGAAGGCCAAGCCTTCCATATTACTTTCTCGGCCGGAGTTTGCGAATGGTCCGAAGGCATGTCGGTAGCTGAGTGGATTAGACGAGCCGATGATGCTATGTACTCCGCTAAGCAAAGCGGGAGAGATCGTGTTCTATTGTATGCGGATGATATGTCAGCCGCGCTTTCTGAAGCTTCGGCTGGGGTGGAGACACGCAAGAAGACAGTATTGATAGCCGATGATGATCGAATCCTGCGTTCGATTCTAGTTTCCAAGCTGCAGCATCTCCCGGTTCAATTCATTGAGGCGGTTGACGGTGAAGAAGCCTACACCATTATTAAAGCGCAGCCCGTGGATTTGTGTATATTAGACGGTGTAATGCCAAGGCTGGACGGATTTGGAATGTTGAATCGATTAAAGCAGGAAGAAGCAATGCCAGAAGAGCTTCAAATTCTGATGCTTTCGGGTCGCAGCCGTGATGAAGATATGTCCAAAGGCCAGCAGCTAGGCGTTAATGCTTACATGCATAAGCCGTTTTCGATGGTTGAACTGGAATTCAAGGTGAAGCAGATGCTGGAGCTTGCATAACTTTGCTTATACTTATTTAGAAGCGAAGCAACCGTGCTTTTATCGGAATTGCATTCATATAAAAAGAGCACTTCGTGCCATTTAATGGTCCCGAGATGCTCTTTTTTCATGTATTATTTTCTATGCAATCGGATTAAATTATACTTCAACCATACTGGCCGCAATGTCTTGTAATTGCTCTTTACTTAAAGTGTGGTCTTCGGAAAAAATAGAAATATAAGTATCGCCACGTTTGAACACAAGCATATCCGTATCACTTGGTTTAATCCATTTTGCAGAAACGTTGTTGGACAATGCTACATCCGTTCCTTCATATAAGGAGGAGTAATCTCGTGGACTCTCCATGATAATCATATGATTAAATATATGACGGACGGAGTCTTCGGAGCTTCCAGTCCCTTTGTATTTGTCTCCAGCAACTATTTTTGTCGGGATATATGCTTTAAAGCCGCTGAGATTTTGGAACTGCTGCGCGATTAAGCTTTTTTGTGATGCCGTAAAAGTAATGGCTGTCAAGGGCGAGGTTTCATTAACACCGTCTACTCTTTTGCCTAAAATGACCGTATTCGTGTCGGCATCATAGTCAATAGGTGCGTTGAAGGCTGGTGATATGGCACGAAGCGGGACATAAGTCGATCCGTTATAAGTTATGGGCAGTACTTTCTGGCCTGTTTCATCCAGGGGGTACCAGTCAGCGCCGTTTAATTGAAAGGTAATGTCTCCGTTTAAATAAGCTTTGATTTCTTGCAGGTTGCTTCCCGCATAGACTCCTACGGAGCCTGCAAGCAACATTGCTATCGATAATACCCCTACATACAGTTTATGTCTTTTCATAATTCTCAGGACTCCTCTGTTTATGAACGTATTGAGTTATTGTAGTGTATTGGAGTTGGACTTTTTCAATTTATCTTTTTTTCATTTCAAAAATTCGCAAAGCGACCTCTGATGATAGGAGATTTCACTGACTCCAGATTGAGTAACAATAAGACTATCGTCAAATCGGATGATGATCCCACCTGAGTCTACGACATGGTCGTCTTGAAAAACACGAATAGCGCGTTGTCTCTCCAGTGCCTCTTGAAAATCTTGATCGGTTATAAGTCGACGGTTTTGAGCCATTTTGAGTATCCCCTCAAATAAATGTGCGTACTTTAGAAGACTATTCTATCATAAATAGTGTTTGCATGAAACAAAAGAAGCCCCCTACGCACAAACGTAGGGGGCTATACCAGCCAGAGCTATCAATCTTGAAAAGTATCGCTGCGCTGAAAGAGCATCAACGGCATTTTGAAAACAAAAGCAACGACAATGACGATGCCAATAATCATGCCTATCAAGACGAGTACGCTGCTTATGGATAAGCCGCCGATACCCGTAATGACATTGGCGATGTTGCAGCCGGGGGCGATACGGGAGGAGATTCCCATCAATAAACCGCCGCCTATAGCAAAGGGCATCCGCGAAGCACGCGGGATACGTAATTTAAAGCTACCGCTTAAGAGAGAAGCTGCGAATGATCCGATTACGAGAAATATAACAAGCGTTTCCTCAGGACCAAGCCCAATTCTCGGGAATTCGGCAAACAAAGCATTAAGATACGTATTGTTAAATACAAAGTCATCGCCCAGGAGCTGTGCCAGAGCAACGGCACCGATTCTCGTCTCTGGCCCTGTAATGCTTACATTGGACATAAGAGCGAATTGAATGGTTGCAACAACGCCTATCAAAAAGGCAACTAGTCTGATATCCCAGTGAGACTGCTTCAGCGGGCTGCCTTCCCAATCGGTCAATGCCGATTTGATTCCACTTAGCAGACCGGAAATACCGAAACGATAAATGACGATAACCAGCATCAGAATCACAATTGCAGCAGGAAGTACATAATAGGGCAGCGGCCATGCAAACAGAGTATAGCCGTTTTCTGCAATAGTAAGAGGCTTTAGTGCATCTCGAGCCCACGGATCATATAGAAGGGCGAACAATAAATTGCCGGCAATTGCAAAGAATAGAACAATCCAAAATTGAACATAACCCATGCCGCAGCGATAAAGTGTTCCCGAGCCGCATCCGCCGGCAATTGTCATGCCGATTCCAAATAAAATACCGCCGAGCAGATTAGCACCGCCTAAAGGTACTGTCCATATATCGGATACGCTTTTAATTCCAAGCGTCAGCATCAAACCCCAGCCCAGCAGAGCTGTTGCAATCAGAACGAGCACACCATTCAAGATGCGCGTATCTTTTACGCTGATCCAGTCGCGGATCGAGGCGACAAAGCAGAAGTCTGCTTTTTGCAATAGAAATCCGTACAGAAACCCGAAGATGGCGGCCAACAAAAATACATCCCAAGTATAAGCCATCGATGTCAACATCCTAACCTTTTAAAATAAACTAAGCCTTTTTGATGAAAATGTGGTAGTTTCCGCCTTTTTTGGCGACACCGAGAAATTCCCCGTATTTGTTCATTTTAACAGCCGCCGGAATTGTTTTGGTGGCAATGGAATGATCTGTAATCTCAACGACGATTTCTCCTGACTTGGCGCGTTTCAATCCAGCAAGTGCAAGATTCAACGTATGAGGGCAAACTTCGCCGATTGCATCGACTATATGATCCGGTTTTAATTCAAGTAATTGCTGTTCATTTAAGCTCATCTGTTGTTCTTCCTTTCTAGTTGTTCAGGATTTAAACTTTCTATTACAAAGTCGGAGGGACCAACCGCAATGTCATGTCCCTGCTGCTGCCAATCAAGCATCCCGCCCAGATGGTTATGGACACGCTCAAAGCCATTAGTACTGAAATATTTGGCAACCTCGAAGCTGCGGCGGCCGCTGCGGCATACAAAGACATATTCCTTGTTCTTATCCAGACGATCAATAACATCAATAATGTCGCCCATGGGGATTAGAGGAAGCTCGGAAATATGAGCAGCCTCATATTCTTCCGGCTCCCGGACATCAATAACAATCACCGGATTGTCAGTTTGGTCTAAAATATTTTTGAGCTCATGAGAGTCCAAATGTGAAATGCCTTCAATAATTTGAGCCATGGAGTTTTCTCCTCTCTATTTCACAACCGTGGTATCATCCGCATTGCCCCACTCTGCAAATGCGCCCTCATAAGGACGAACATCGGAGTAGCCTAGCAGGCGAAGGGTGAAGTAAGTGTGTGCCCCACGGATATTGGTTTGGCAATAAGGAACGATAGTTTTGCTTTTATCGACTCCAGTTTGATCGAATGCTTTGCTTAATTCCTGATAGTTTTTGAATCTTGGCACACCGTCGGAAGAGTTGGCATCTATTGCGTCACTCCACTCCCTGTTGACCGCTTTATCGATATGCCCGCCTTTTTTATTTCCGCGCAGGTCTTCACCGCTGTATTCCTTGGCTGAACGAACATCCAGCAGCACACATTGCTGCAAATTCAGTGCCTTAAGTTGCTCCTTTGTCGTAACTAGCTTATCATTGGGGACAGCTGCAAAATTTCCTTTAACAGGGGCTGGAGGCGTATCGGTGGATACTTCCTTCGCTGCGGCTGACCAGGCTGCATAGCCGCCATTTAATACTTTAACATGATCCTTGAGTCCATAATATTCAAGTGCATAAAAAACACGGCTTGCGTTCAAGGAATTGCCTTCATCATATAGCAGCACCGTTGTGTCACTGTTAACGCCAAGGCCTTGGAATAGCTCGGTGATTTTCTCTTTTGAAGCAATTGAGTTATTGGCCGAATCCTTTAATAGACCGGAGTTCAAAGCGTATGCACCTGGAATATGACCTTGTTCATAGCCTTTTGCACGGGTGTCGAATATTTTCACTTTGCCGTCCTTCAGATGCTCTTCGGTCCACTTGACATCAGCAAGCAGTGCCGCGTTAGGATATGGATCGGTGGCCTTGATGGCTGCAGCAGCGGCTTCTGGTTTGGCGGCGTTAGAGGCCGGTGGTGTTGATGCTGGAGTGGCCGATTGTTTCTGACCACATGCAGCGGTGACAAGCGTTAATGCAAGTAATGGAATGAGAATGAATGTTTTTTTCATATGATTTCCCCCAAGATGAAATGTTTTCTTGATTTCAAAGCTTTATACCCTGTATAATATCATTAATTCCGATTGATTTACAATGATTAATTTTGTGAACTTTTTAAAGTTGTGAGGAGAGCCTGCAAATGTTAGATGCCAAAAAACTAATAATGCTCGCCGTTTCCCTATCTGTAGTTATGAGCGGCTGTGCGATGGAGACCAAACAAGAGGCTGCTCAGCGCTTGCAGTCAAAAGCAGGGGCTGGCGGGGATAATGCGAATAATTCGCAATCCGCTGCCGGTAAATTAACGAGCGTTCAATTCTATGTGCCGAGTGAAAAAGAGAACAAGCTTTCCGTGATTGATGTGGTATCGAGCAAGGTGGTTGGCAGTATTCCACTTGCCGAGGCGCCATCGACAATCGTGTTTTCTACAACGATGCGTGAAGCCTATGCTGCGAATATGATGAGCAGCACCATTTCTTTTATCAATACACAAACTCTAAAGGTTGAGAAGGAAGTGCCGGTTGGTCCGATGCCCCATGGTATGGTCCTCTCACCCGATAACAAAATGCTGTATGTTGCTGCTGTTGCCGACCAATTTGTTTACCTTGTGGATACGAAGGAGGGCAAGGAAGCTGGAACCATTGATTTAGGTCAAGGTGCCAAAACCAATTACCTCGTATTATTTGGAGATAAGCTGTACGTGAGCGACCATGAGAATCATAAAGTATATGTCGTGAATGTAAAAAGCAAACAAGTCATGATGACCATTCCGACTGGAAAAATACCGCGTGCCATCAGGCTCAGTGATGATGGGAAGAAATTATATGTCCCGACCGCCGGAGATAATGCGTTGGAGGTATACAATACCGCTGACGGGAAGCTGTTGAGTAAAATCAATGTGGCACAGGGAGCTACTGATGTTGCCGTTTCTGAAGATGGACTAACCGCAATTGTAACAAGCATGGAAGGCAATGCTGTCAGCTTTGTTGATCTAACCAATGGTAAAACACTCAAGACGATTAACGGCTTGGCCGGTGCGAGGCATATTTCCTATAACCGCCAACAGACCAAAGCTTATGTGACGCTAAGCGGTTCCGATGAGGTGATTGTAATCGATACCATCAAACAAGAGGTCGTCGAGCATATTAAGGTTGGGGCGCAGCCGCATGGCATTCAGTTGAAGGCATTGCCGGGTATTGGAGGAAGCTGCTAGCTATGAAGCGTAATTGGATCATCATGGGAGTGTTAGTTGTGCTCGCCGGTTTGGCCGTTTTTCAGACGATCTCAATACGCCAGGAAAGGGCCGCCAGGCCAGCAGGTGTGGGTCCACAGCCAGGGCTTGCGGCTCCATTGCTTGAGCTGCCTGCTTTGGACGGTCAAACCTACAAAGTAGGGGGAGAGCGCGAAAAGCCTCTGCTTTTGAACTTCTGGGCATCGTGGTGCGTCCCCTGCCGGGAGGAAGCGCCGGATTTAAAGAGGCTGTACGATCAATACAGCGATCGCTTCGACATTTATGCGGTTAATGTAACGTCGCAGGATGAATTGGCGGATGCGAGGAAGATGGTTAAGGAGTTTGATTTCAAGTTTCCAGTGCTCCTGGACTATCAGGGACGAAGCCAGGATTTGTATCAGTACAGAGCGATTCCGACCAGCTTTCTAATTGACAAAAAAGGGAACGTCACAGAGATCATAAATGTTGTGGAGCCAAAGCATTTGGAGGAGAGAATTCTTGAGCTTAGCAAGTAACCAAGTACTACGAGAAGCAGGGGATCGATAAAGTCGGTCTCTTTTTTTTGTTAACTTACTAGTGGAACGTCAATTCGCTATTATCTTGTATCCGATCTAAATTCATCAAGTCACGGAACTACGATACGCTATTCCCTATTTAATAAGCTGAAAATGCCGTATTTTAAGTAAATAAGTGATCCTAGTTCCGTTTCACTTGAAAAATAACGTTTACACATTGAAATAGCGCATCTCTCTTCCCCTAAGCGAGTGATCTGCCGCTTAATGGGGATCACGCACAAATGTACGAGTTTGTTCTTATACGCAGAACAGAAAAAAGAGGCTGTCCCAAAAGGGTATCAATGAATGAATCAGTTCCAAATTATGAACAAATGCGCCTCCAAAACCACCATGTAAGCGGAAATGGAAGCGTCTTTTTTGTAGGGAAATTCCCCTCAGAGTGAGGGTTTGAAAATCCATAAATGAGTTCGGCCGCTTTTTGGATGTTGCTTAAGGGATGGGGCGAGAAGCGATGTTCAAAGGCTGCTTTCAATCTAGAGGAGACCAGGATTTGTCGGGGCCGCTGCGGAAGGAAAAGAAATAGATGGAAATTGTAACGCTAATCCAGCGTGGATATCGCCTGAAATCCATCTAACTGGAAAAAAAAAACTAACTCTAATAGAGGTGATATGGTGGATATCAGCCAAAATACGTAGAATTAGCATGAGAAATTCCAGCTATAAGGCTTGGAACGCTATTTTCGGAGTAACTAACTTGATATTTTCCTGATAATTGCACAGAGTGCGCAAGACTGCCATGCAATGCCGTAACCGAACCATGAGCCATGTACCACGAACCCGATATCAGCGATTAGCACGCGCTGGAAAGCGATCTCATCTTATTCATCACTAAGAATACCCAAGAATATGCAAAAAAGCCTTCAACTATTAAAGTGGAATTGAGGGCTCTTTTGCTACCATCTATTCAGGATAAAATGGTGGAGGGGTTGTCTCAAAATGACTTTTGGGACAGCCCCTTTTTTACGTATATTATGGCTTAAGAACTATAGATCGTCCCAGTTTAAGCTGGAGGATTTACTGTAGTTCGTTACTTTTTGTTCGAAAAAGTCGGTTTTCATACTATTCATGTTGCTGAAGCTTTCAACCCATTTCATTGGATGATCTTCAATCTCTGGGTACAGGATGTCAAGACCAAGCTTGCGCATACGCTCATTGGACAAGTATTTAATGTATTGCTCGATAATCTCATTGCTAAGACCATTGATCTGATTGTCGGTAATATATTGGCCCCACTCTATTTCATGCTCAACAGCCGTTTTCATCATATTACGCAGATCTTCAACAAGCTCTTCGGTGAACAGCTCCGGATTTTCTTTGCGAATTTCGCGGAAAATATTTTGGAATAAAGCTAGATGGGTCAGCTCATCCCGCTGAATATATTTTATCTCCGATACCGTTCCAAGCATTTTGCCTTGGCGTCCAAGTGCATAGAAGAAGCTGAAGCCGCTGTAGAAGTAGATGCCTTCCAATATGTAATTGGCCATAATCGCTTTTAATAAATTTTGCGTTGTCGGCTCTTCGATAAAGCTTTCATACAAGTCGGTTATAAACCGGTTGCGGCGCAGCAAGTGCTTGTCTTCTCGCCATTGATTGTATATTTCATCACGAACTTCGGCAGAGCATACACTGTCCAAAATATAAGAATAGCTTTGGCTGTGAACGGCTTCCTGGAAGGTTTGTACGGTTAAGCAAAGATTAACCTCTGGAGCTGTAATATATTCGTTAATATTCGGCAGATTGGAGGTCTGCAGAGAATCGAGAAAAATCAGAAAGCTGATAATCTTATCATAGCTTTGACGTTCATGCGGCGAAAGAAACTTATAATCCTTAGCATCTTGAGCCAAAGGGATTTCCTCAGGAATCCAGAAGTTGTTCATCATCGTCCGGTACATCTTTGTGGCCCAGTCATATTTGACGTTGTTCAGCTCGATTAGGTTTGTTGTGTTTCCGCCAATCATGCGGCGTTTTCCCCAGTCACGGTCACCGTGTTCGTTGAAAAGCTTTTTCTTGTTTAAGTCCATGGGACTACCCCCTAAATCCCCCTGCAAGGGGGACCCCATGGGGCGCTGCCCCCTGGACCCCCGTTGTTTGGGAGTTACTTTTTGTTGTTCGGATCGCGTCTGTAGGAGGAATGACTTGGGCTTGCGCCCTGTCTTCCTCCTACACGCTTAACGTTTGGTGCATTGGTTTATGAGCTTATTGGGTGGAAGGGCCCGCTTACGTACTTACCGACAATTTGCACAAGGCAAATTGTCGGTAAGTACACGCTCTACTTCTAATAGATGCAACCATTTAAAGATCAAACATTAAACCTTAAACATGAGCAGTTCGCTTCGCTGCTGCTTTGGCGGCGTAATATAACGCCGCCGGAAGGACTTCAACTACCAAGTCTAGACCCTCTAGACCATACCTCTTCTGGATCAAGCTCAGACAAAAATTAGTATGCCATTAAGCGGAGCAGCTTACACAATCTTCTATCTCAAGGCTTTTATTACGAACGTAGTAAACGGTTTTCAAGCCGTTTTCCCAAGCGGCCATATACAGCTCAAGGAATTCCTTGGCGGACAGCTCTGGCGTGATGTATAAGTTGAATGATTGAGCCTGATCGATATGGCGCTGGCGAGCACCGGCAGCCTTAATGCTCCAAAGCTGATCAATACGATGAGCTTCCTTGTAGTACCACATGGTATCGGCATTAAGATTCGGAGCCGTTTGCGGAATCACGGCATTTTTCTTCTCTTCTACGAAAAACTTGTTGAAGATTGGATCGATACCGGCAGTCGAACCAGCGATCAATGAAGTGGATGCAGTAGGGGCGATAGCGAACAACCAGCCGTTACGCACACCGTGCTTGGCAACCTGCTCCTTGAGCTCGAGCCATTCCGGGCTATCATAGCCGCGGGCTTCGAAATAAGCGCCTGTTTGCCATTCACTGCCTTCGAACACTCGGAAGGCGCCTTTTTCTTTGGCGATTTCCATGGAGGCCTTGATCGCGTAATAGTTCATCCATTCATACACTTCATCCGCTTTGGCAATGTGATCGTCGGTTTCCCACAAAATTTTAAGCTGTGCAAGCATTTGATGATAACCGCTGGAACCGAGTCCGACTGCACGGTATTTTTTATTAGTAATTTCGGCTTGCGGGATTGGATAATAATTGAGATCGATAACGTTATCCATCATCCGGATTTGTGTGGTAACAACCCGTTCAATATCTTCTTTGGTATAAACACGCCCAAGATTCGTTGAGGACAGGTTGCAGACAACAAAGTCACCGCTCTTCACTTGATTCGTTATAATGCCGTCTTCATGGTTGGATTCAACAAGCTCGGTTGCGCTCATATTCTGGCAAATTTCTGTGCACAGGTTGGAGCAATAAATCATTCCGGCATGTTTGTTCGGGTTTGCACGGTTCACGGTATCGCGGAAGAATAGGAACGGTGTGCCCGTTTCGAACGAGCTTGTCATGATCCGCTTCATAATATCGATAGCCGGAATTTCATCCTTGGAAATCTTATCGTCATTCACGCAATCCCAGTAACGGCTTTCCCATTCTTCACCCCAGCTGTCCTCAATGGAATAGCCTTTGACCTTACGGACCTCATGCGGATCGAATAAGTACCAGGTGCCTCTTTCTTGAGCCGTCTTCATGAACAGATCGGGTATGCACACGCCGGGGAAGATGTCATGCGCCTTCATGCGATCGTCACCGTTGTTTGTTTTGAGATTCAAGAAATCAAGAATATCCTTGTGCCATACATCCAGATAAACGGCTACTGCACCGGAGCGGACTCCCAATTGGTCAACCGCAATAGCGGTATTGTTGTAGTTTTTGATCCAAGGCACAACGCCACCGGCTACGCCTTTGTAACCACGAATGTTGGAGCCGCGGCTGCGTACTTTCCCAACGTAAATTCCCATGCCGCCTCCATGCTTGGATACCTGCGCGAAGCTTTGGTCTACATTGTAAATGCCCCATAGATTATCAGGTACAGTATCGATGAAGCAGCTGGACAATTGATGCAGCGGTTTGCGGGCATTGGCAAGAGTAGGTGTTGCTACTGTCATCTCCAGCTTGCTGAGGACATCATAGAATTGCTTGGCCCATTTCAGCTTATCCGCTTCTTTCATAGCCAGATGCATAGCAACGCCCATAAATAGCTCTTGCGGAAGCTCCAGCACTTCTTTATCAACGCCGCGGATCAAATAGCGATCCGATAAGGTTTTGAGTCCGATATAATTCAACAGGTAATCGCGCTCGGGCTTGATATAGGCTCCAAGCTCCTGTATTTCTTCACGAGAGTAATGCTCCAGAATGTACTTGCCGTATAATCCCATATCGGTTAAATACGTAACGAGGGAATACAAGTCCCCATAACCGAAGTGGCCGTATTTACGGTTTGTACGGGCTTCTTTATATAAATCGTAGGCGAGCAGCTTAGCGGCAACGTATTGCCAAGTAGGTTGTTCCACGCTGGTTTTTTCAACAGCAACCTGGATTAATAGACGTTGAATTTCTTTTGTGGTAATGCCATTGCGGAACAACGGAAGCAGAGCGGTTTCCAGCTCAAGCGGATCGCACTCAGGATAAGCTTCACTAGCAAAGTCAATTACCTTTTTCATTTTCGAAAATACGAGTTCTTCCTTAGTACCGTCTCTTTTAACAATAATCATCCTACTACCTACTCCTTTTCGAGCAAAGATGGGATAAACAAAATCTAGTTCCGCATAAAATGAAAAAGCATGCCGCCCCTGTCCTTGCAGGCACATGCCAATAACCATTGATGGTTTGCAGCAATGCGGAGTTTGATACCTGTTTTCTCGGGTTGAACTAAACATTAATGCGAACACAAGGACATTGCTGACTTGTCGTATGTAACACACAATATGCAGATAGCGTCTATTAGTAAATAGGGAGTTTCTGACTTAGAAGTAAAGTGCGATTTGTTACATAATATCCTCAATATTGGTTGTGAGGCCGCACGGGGCTTGTGTTGATCACCCTATTAAACTACTAATGACAAAATTTGACGTGAGGAATGTGTGATTCCACAATATCTAGTTGCCGATAAAGCCGTAAGAAGAATTTACCTCAATATATGGTGCCTGTCAATCTATTAATTTTCGACAGAAAAGAGTTATGGAAGCGATTTCAAAACGTCAAAAATGAAGCATTCACGAAGTAATACAGGGTTTTTGAATAAAAACGAGAGATGACTATAAAAGTGACAAAATGACGTAGAAACAAAAAATAGGTGATTAGACCTACTGCCTTTAACTTGTCATTTGAAGACAAATCTACAGCTGCCAACAGGTGAGAAACAAAAGAAGGAATACATGCTGACAGGAGCGAATTAATTGTTTTCGTACGCTATTAATTTCCATTTATTCCAATAAAAAGTTTGGTTTGTTGTTGTACCCAGATAACCGGAAAAGGAGTGAGCATCTATGTTTCGCCGTCCGCTGCCGATATTTGTCCAGCTGTTGGCCGGTATGTTCGTTATAGCCGTGTTGGTGATAGCTCTTACTAACATATTTAACTACCGTCTCGCCTCTCAAATGGTACTGAACCGGTCTGCAGGGTATACCCAGGAATCGGTGGAACAGCTTTCAGCCAAAATCGATGTATTGCTTCGACAGTACGATCAATTTTCACAAATGATGGCGTTTGATGAAAGAGTGCAAAAAACATTAACCGGGACATCCGGCATTCCTGATGCTACAGATACAATCGGGCTTAACAGGTACATGGCGGAGAAAGTGCGTTATATTGCAAATGATATGCTGATTCATTTGTTTGGGCTTAACGGAGTTGCCTACGCTTCGAATGAGTCACTGCAATTGTTTTGGCGCAACTATGATGAACTGGGGTCTGTTACCTGGTTTGGCAAAGTTGACCGAATGGATGGCCGTATGCTCTGGGTTTACGGACCCGCTTGGCGGGACGGGGAAATTCCGGCGATCATCGGGGCTAGAAAATTGAAGGATCAGCGTGATTTGAAAGTGATAGGCGATCAATTCGTCGTTTTTCCGGTTGAAAAAATTAACAGGATTATCGGAGAAACGGGGCAGCGTATCGAACGGAAAGTTCAAGTGATGGATTCCTCGGGCAATATCGTTTATTCAACCGAGCACCGCGAGATTGGGACAGCGGCCGATCAAGGATTGTTTGCGAAGTTTGGGGGCAATGCGCAGCCGTTCTTCGAATGGACAACACGGGAAGAACGTGAGCGAATGTATGTGACTTATGCCACATCCTCTTACAGCGGCTGGACGACTATAGCTTACTTCAAGCGGGAGGCTGTATACGGTGACGCTGCACAAATCTGGATCAATGCCCTGCTGACGATTGCGGTTGGCATTGTGATAGCGCTTATACTAGTAGCTTATTTTACGTGGAGCTTGACGAAGCCTATCCGACATTTGGCAGGCGGAATGAACCGCATAGGCCTTGAACGTATTCTCCCTATAAAAAAGCGGTTTGCCAGCCGTGAAATTTCATTTCTGTATGATAACTATAACCGGATGGTGAATCAGCTCGAAGAGGTTATAGAACGTTTATCCGAACAGCAAATAAGTGAGCAGCGTGCGCAGCTTGTAGCTTTGAAGGCGCAATTCCGTCCACATTTCTTGTACAACTCACTGAATCTGATTTATTGGACGATCGAAGATAAGCGCTACGATGCAGCGCAGGAAATGACTCTTGCGCTAAGCGATCTGCTTCGTTACAGCGTTCACCCGTCCTCGGAGCTGGTGACGCTTCGGGAGGACCTGGCCCAACTGGAACGCTATCTGTTGCTCCAGCGTTCGCGGTATGGGGAGAAATTCAGCGTGGATATGGAGATCGAGCCAGGCTTAGAGGATCAGCAGGTGATCCGCCTGGTGCTGCAGCCGCTTGTTGAGAATGCGTTCCACCATGGGCTGGAGAGGAAGGCAGGGGGGCATTGGTACATCCGAGTCCATTTATACAGCAGTAACAACATGCTGTATTGCTCTGTAGAGGATAATGGTGAGGGTATGGATGAGCCTGCATGGAGAGCTCTGGAAGCACGGATTCATGCGGAGCATCTGCTGGAAGAAAAGGGCGGAGGCATCGGTCTTACAAATTTGCATAAGCAAATCCGGGCTTTCTTCGGTCTGCCCTATGGTTTGACTCTGTCGCAGAGCCCGGTTGGAGGCTTGCGTGTCGTATTGACACTACCGCTCCATGCGAGCGGGCATGATTCGGTCAGAAATGAAGGTAAAGGAGGGGATGGCGCTGCGTAGCTTCCATAGCTTTGTTCCTGTCATGCTCTTGCTGACGCTTCTTATGGCTTTAACCGGATGTACGCCGCAGCTTGCGCTTCCTAACGTGAAGTCAGCGGCACCTGCAACAACGCTCCGTGTCTGGCTATGGCCGGGCAGTGGACTTGAAACATCCATTAAAGCCTACGTATTGAGCCATCATAATATCGATGTCGAAGTAACTATCGCTCAATTCGATGATATGGTGCCAAGCTTGAAAACCTCATTCGCAACCAGAAGCGATGCTCCTGACATTGTTTTGTTGGACGTTTCACAATTGAACCAGTTAAAACGGTTCCCGATGTATTTTTACAACATGTATGACTTTGGGGACGAGAGGATTCATTATCTGGAATGGAAGTGGCGTCAAGCGGAAAGCAAGGATGGTACATTTCTATACGGAATGCCTGCCGACATTGGCCCTGTTGCTTTGGCGTATCGTCACGATTTGTTTCAAGCGGCAGGCTTGCCTTATGAGCGGTCAGAGGTAAGCAGTGCGTTTGGCAGCTGGGATGATTTTGAGAGGGCCGGGCTGCTGTTGAAAGAGAAAACCGGGGTGTTTTTATTCGATAATTTATCAAATGTTTATTCCACCTATATGAACCAGTTTGAGGATTCGCCATTTTCTGCACAGGTTTCGGGTCATATAGCGATGAATACACGTATGAAAGAAGCTTGGGACCGGGCCGTACGCTTTCATAAGCTTGGCTTGAATGCAGGATTGCCCTCCCAAACTCCGGCATGGGCAGAGGGAGCTGTATCCGGGCAATTTGCCGCTGTATTGGCTCCGTCTTGGGTGCATGGAGCGATGAAGAAGAATGCGCCGGCAACAAGCGGCAAATGGGATCTGGCCCGTGCTCCAGGCCAGTCCTCCAATTGGCAGGGCAGCTTCCTGTCAGTCCCCAAGTCGAGCCGTTATCCGAAAGAGGCATATGAGCTTGCATTATGGTTGACAGCGCCTCAACAGCAGTTGAGCAATTTTATGGCAAACGGTAATTTTCCGTCAACCCCCGAATCGTATGCGTCGGCAAGCTTTCTTGATGTCCGCGATCCTTTTTTCCATAATGCTCCAGTGGGACAATTGTATTCATATTCAGCGCTTCGTTATAAGGCCGAGTATGAAGAAATGGACTTCAGCCGTATTGACCGAATAGTGAGAGACGGACTGCGCAGGGTAGAAGGGGAAGGTATGGATCCTGTTCGTGCCTGGACTTCAGTCCTCCAACAAATTCATGAGCAAGCAAAAGGAGAGTGAATCATGTTTTGTACACTTGTCGTGGATGATGAGCCGAATGTGCGGATGTCGGTTTGCAGAGTGCTTTCGATGATGGAGGGCGTCAGTACGGTATTCGAAGCTGAGGATGGCTTTGAAGCGATCAAGCTGCTGGAGCAGCATGAGATTCAATTAGTTATAACCGACATTCGTATGCCGGGTGTGGATGGGCTTCAGCTTGCAGCCCGTATTCGTGCGCAGTACCCGGAAACCGACGTGTATGTGCTGACTGGACATGCGGAGTTTGAATATGCGCTGCTGGCTGTACAGCATCAAGTGACGGAATATTTGCTGAAGCCGCTTTCCAAGAAAAAGCTCGAGGAGATCCACGCCGCAGCTTACATGAAATACCGGCAGCGCCGGGAGGATCGGCAAGTAAAAGTAATTCGCAATCAAGCTCTGCTGGAGAAGCGTATCCATGATTTGCTGCACGATGTACCGCTTCCAACCTTTGATGAGAATTTAATTCCTTCTTACGATAAAATAGTGCTCGTTTCCTTTTCCACGAAGGAACTGCAATCGCTTGGCGAAGCCAGCGTACGGTATTTTATCCGCAGCTGCGCGTATGAGGCTTTTAGCAGGCTGGGATCGGCTGTAGTTTGTCTTGAGGACCGGCTCATTACGGTTGTCTTATTTACGGATAATTTTGATAAGGAAGCTTGGGATCGACAGGTGAAGGAGACGGCCGTCTGGATTAGTGAAAAGCTGCGTCTTCCAGTTAAAAGCGGCTACGGCGGTTATGCAACGGAAATCAAAGATCTCAGCCTGATGTATATCCGCAGCATGATCAGCTTAGGCTTTACGGAATTGTCCAGACGAACGGAAACCGGAGAAACCATTGCCCCGATTGTTCGGGCGCTGCTTGCCTACGTCCACAATGAATATGCCGGCGGGGCCCAGCTTGCTGATTTTTCTCAAACTTACCAAGTGAATGCCAATTATTTAAGCAATCTATTTCATCAGGAGACAGGATTGACTTATTCCCAATACTTAACGCAATATCGCCTAACCCAAGCTAAGCGGCTGCTGCGGGAAACACATCTTAAAATGTACGAGATATGCGAGCTGTCAGGTTATAAGGATCCGGCATATTTCAGCCGCATGTTTAAAACGGTGGAAGGCATGTCGCCCAACGACTATCGGACAGCCTCGGTAAGTTCCTAACAATACTGCAAGAAATCTAAGAATGGTCACCTATACTCGTAAACAGACCGCATCCTATAATAAATGTAAGGGCTTTCTTAGAGGGCCGACTATTGAAAGGAGCGCTATCGATGAAAAGTCTGCAGAATGGAAAGTCATTTTTTCTGGTGTTATTATCGCTTGTTTTGCTTCTAAGCGCATGTGGAATGGGTGGAGGGGATGCTGCCAAGTCGGCTGATGGGACTGCAAAAAGTAATGATGGCAAAAAGGTTCAATTACAAATGTGGTTTTGGCAAGGGGCTTCGTTTGAAAAAATTATTCCTGAATTCAACAAAACACACCCGAACATCGAGATTATTCCGCAAATTTATAAATGGGAAGATTCCCACAGCAAGCTGCTGACTGCGTTGTCGGCTGGGTCGGGTGCTCCGGATATCGCCATGATCGATATTTCGCAGATTGATCAGTTTTTGAAATATCCCGATAAGTTTTATGATTTGAACGAATTCGGAGCCAAAGGTCTTGCTAAAGATTACTTGGAATGGAAATGGAAGCAATCCATGGTTGGAGATAAGCAATTAGGTTTACCTACGGATATCGGACCGATGGTCTTGTACTACCGTCAGGATCTATTCCAGCAAGCAGGACTTCCTTTTGAACCGAATGATGTGGCAGCTAAAATTAAAAACTGGGATGATTTCCTTGCAGCCGGCAAGGTGCTTAAGGAGAAGACGGGCACTAATATTTTATCGAATCCGTATGAACTGTACGGTGCAATCCGCGACCAGGGCAACGAGCTTTACTTTGACAAAGACGACAAGCTGATTATTGATACAAACGCTCAAGTAAAAAAGGCTTTGGAATATTATAAAAAAGCGCATCAAATGGGTATTGCCGGCTCTTTTGACCAAAAAAATGCGCTGCAGGAATATTCTGCTGCACTGAATTCCGGCAAAATCGGGACTTATATATCGGCGGCCTGGGGACGTGGCCATGTGGAAACTCGGGCTCCTGATACAAAAGGAAAATGGCGCGCCGCTAAAATACCGGAAGGCACAGGAAACATGGGAGGCTCTTTCTTAACCGTTCCGAAGCAAGGGAAATATGCGAAAGAAGCTTACACGGCAATCAGCTGGTTAATTTCACCCCAACAGCAGCTGGAAGTGTTCAAGCTGTCAGGCAACTTCCCTTCTGCTCCGTCCGTTTACGGCGACAAGGCGATTACAGAGCAGGGATATGAGTTCTGGGGTAACCAGAAGCTTGGCGTTCTGTTCTCGGAAGTTGCCAAGGAGGTTAAGGTACAACGGAAAGGACCGGATTATCAAACGGTTGAGACGATATTAAGCGATGGGATGCAGGCTGTTACAGTCGATAAGAGCAAGGACCCTGATAAAGAATTTGCAGCGCTTATCGAGAAAGCCAAAGCTAAGCTGAAAAATAAGTAACTGAGCGGCAAATGAATGCTGCTTAAGGGCAGGGTGAGGTGCAGGAACACCTGCAACGCTCACTCTGCTTTCTTTTTTATAATATCAGACTTTATACATTTTCAGCAGAGCTGAACAAGTCTGATATTGCAAGAAAAGCTACAACTTAGTCACGAATGTATCTTCCTCGAAAGGGCTTCGATCAGAAGCTTTTCTTACACTAAGGAGGTGTGAATGATGAAGGCTTTAAAACAATACGCGGCTCCTTATCTGATGATATCGCCTTTTTATTTGTTGTTTATTGTATTTGGCCTGTTTCCGATTTTGTTTTCGTTATATTTGGCTTTTCATGCCTGGGACGGCCTGGGGCAGATGGAGTTTGTAGGGCTGCGCAACTTCCGCAATCTGCTGACGGATGACCCGGATTTTTGGAACTCGGTAGGGAACACATTCATCATCTGGTTTCTGTCAACGCTGCCTCAATTGTTTTTGGCGCTTGTAGTTGCGTTCTTGTTAAACGCTTCGTTCATGAGGTTTAAAAATACGTTCCGGGCCATCTTTTTTCTGCCGAATATTACATCGATTGTCGCGGTTTCGATCATTTTCGGTTCATTTTTCGGAGCACAGTTCGGGTTGCTTAACGGGTTATTTTCCGCAATTGGACTGCCCACAATCGATTGGATCAACGATACGTTCTGGGTCAAGGTGGCCATATCGCTCATGGTGATTTGGCGATGGACAGGCTACAACGCCATTATTTATTTAGCGGGGCTGCAAAGTATATCGGGCGATCTGTACGAGGCTGCAACGATTGATGGAGCGAGCAGGCCGCAGCAATTTTTTTATATCACGTTGCCGCTGCTGCGCCCGATTATTTTGTTTACCGTTATTTTGTCAACGATTGGCGGCATGCAGCTGTTCACGGAGCCGGCCATACTGGTAGGTCTTTCGGGCGGTGCAACGAAGGGCGGACTTACACTCGTGCTTTACTTATATAATCAGGCGTTCGGAAATCATTTGTTCGGCTATGCTTCGGCGATAGCGTGGATGTTATTCCTGATTATTGCCGTATTTTCATTCTTGAATTGGAAGTTCGTTTCCAGAGGGGAGGGGATCTGATGGCTTCTACAGCATCCAAAGCGTCAGCTGCCTTGAGAACTCCTTCTATAACTTCGAGGTTTTCCTTTCGGCTGGGAACCTTTTTCGTATACACGGGCATGTGCGCAGGCTCGCTGATTTCATTATTTCCGTTCTACTGGCTGCTTGTAATGTCTACGGCCACAACGTCAGATATGTTCCGATTTCCGCCACGCGTGATGCCGAGTGACCAGTTGCTCATCAATATCGGTAAAGTGTTGAATAAAGTCGACTTCTTTCAATCCTTTTTCAATACATTGACTGTGGCGGGGCTGCATACGTTAATCGTACTCTTCTTTTGTTCGATGGCGGGCTTTGCGTTTGCGAAATTCCCTTTTCCGGCCAAAGGCCCGCTCTTTATGTTTTTGCTGCTCACGATGATGGTACCGCAGCAGTTGGGACTGATCCCGCAGTTTATCATCATGCAGAAGCTGGGTTGGATTAATGAGCTGAAGGCATTGATAATACCGGGAGCGGCAAGCGCGTTCGGCATATTTTGGATGAGGCAGTATTCTCAATCCGTCATCCATGACGAATTGATCAATGCCGGACGTATTGACGGCTGCAACACGTTCGACCTGTACTGGCGCATTGCGCTGCCGATTTTACGGCCTGCTCTGGCGACGCTGGGCATCATTACCTTTCTGGGCTCCTGGAACGATTACTTGTGGCCGCTGGTTGTAATTTCGGTACAAAATAAATTCACCATTCAAATGCTGATCGCCTCGATGAACGGGGTGTACAGCACTGACTATTCGATGGTTATGGCTGCTACACTAATGGCGACGGTTCCTCTGGTTATTGTATTCACTCTGTTCAGCAGGCAGTTTATTTCCGGTCTGATGCAGGGCTCAGTCAAGGATTGATTAACAGGATTCCAAAAATGAGCACTTCTTATCACATTGCGTGATGGAAGGAGCTCTTTTTTTAATTTTATAAAAGCAGCACTCTTCGAAACTCTCATATTTCCAGCGCCTTTTTTACATATATGTGAATAACTTGGATTGGTACTTCCTAATGTGCTACATTTAGGGCAAGAAGAAATGGTTAGCGGAAAAGGGGAGAGCACAATGACCGAGAAGGAATCACTCGTCAGGTTCGGCATATCGATGCCGCAATCACTGATTGAGCAGTTCGATGCCTTAATTGTTGATCAAGGATATGACAATCGCTCCGAGGCGGTCAGGGATTTGGTGCGCAGAGCGCTGCTTGCACCGTCCCATATCGTATCCGAGCAATTAGCGGCAGGAACTATTGTAATGGTATACGATCATCATGTAAGCGATCTGCCTATTGTTCTGACGGAGCTGCAGCATGACTATCATTCTGAGATTAACTCCACTATGCATATCCATCTGAATCCTCATCAATGCTTGGAGGTTATTGTAGTAAGAGGCGTTGTTAGAAGACTGCGCGAGCTTCAACAGCGCATTCAGGTGCTCAAAGGGGTTAGCTATGCCGAGCTGTCAGTAACGCACGTGGATGGACAGGAGCAGGCTGCTGTTCATGATCATGCACATCATCATACACACACTCACAGTCACAATCATGACAAGTAGACCGGATCGAAAACGGAGGAGAACCGTATGAAAATTTATTTTACTTTGGCGGAAGCGAACGCATTGCTGCCTTTGGTGAAGCTGGAGCTGGAGAAACTGCAAGGCATCAAGAAGCAATACCGTGATAAATATGAAGAGCTTCACCAGCTGAAGGATTATCATCAAAAACAAGGGGGCTTGCCGGAAGGCAGTGATCCTTATTTTACATTGGAGTGTGAAATGGATTTTCTGCAGCTGGAAGGAAATACATTGCTTAGCAGCTTTGAGCTCAAAGGAGTTCAATTAAAGGATATCGATTCAGGACTGATAGATTTTCCGGCCTTGTTAAACGGTCAGGAGGTACTGCTTTGTTGGCGTCAAGGCGAGGAAAGTGTCGCTCATTATCACGGGCTTCATGATGGGTTCGCAGGAAGAAGGAAGCTAACTGAAGAATAGCCTGGAGACGATGGAGGAGGTTTATAGACATAATGGCTAGCGCAATAGCAATCATAGCATCGAAACAACAACGAAAGCTTTCATGGAACAGCTTATGCGTCTTTCTGCTGGTTGTACTTGTATTCTCGTTGTGTTTAGGGGGAATAGCACCGCAGCAAGCTTATGCCCATACGAGCCTGACGAATGCGGTCCCGGCTGCCAATGCCGAGCTGCAGCAAGCCCCCCCAAGCGTCATTCTAACCTTTAATGAAAGGCTCGAGGACGGGGTTTATTACATCAAGGTTTTTGACTCCAAGCAAAAGCCAGTTACTGCTAGCAAAGCCAAGCTCAACGCAAACCGAATGGTGTTGGAATTGGAGCTGCCCAAGCTGGAAACAGGCAATTACATAGTAACTTATCATGTGATTTCTGCGGACGGTCATCCCGTTGAAGGAACCTATATATTTGCTGTAGGACAGAGCTTAAGTCAACAGCCAGGCATGGTTCCTTCCAATATGGAGCATATGCATTCTCAAGGGCTATCCAAGGAAATGGGGATTTTGGACATCGTTAATTATTTGTCCCGTATTCTCTATTATGTGACAATGCTGCTGTTTACTGGCTGGGTGCTATGGCTGCGTTTTGGTCTAAGAAATATCGGGAATGTTCGTCCTGTGCTCGAAGGCTGGGCTGTACAGCTGCAGCGCGGTTACCTGATTGCTTTTCTGTTGTTCATGTTTACACATATTTACGCAATGGTCGGAGACGGTGGCCCTGAAGCAATGGCAGCACTGTTTACATCAACGGGGATCGGGTACATATGGCTGAGCAGCCTTGTACTGTCATTGCTTGGTTTTATCGTACTTTATCGGAATACATGGATGGATATGCTGTGGGTTGTTCTTTTATGGCTGTTTAAAAGCTTGAATGGCCATGCCGCTGCTTTTGCACCTCAATCACAAACAATAATGCTTGATGTGGTCCACATGGCAGCAGCGGCTATATGGATGGGTGGTTTACTAATGCTGCTTGTGCTTTGGCGCCGTAGCAAAGAGGATGCGAAAGTATTTTTTCTGCGGTTTTCATCGGCTGCTCTGGCTTCAATGGCTCTATTGATCGTATCCGGTGTTTTTATAGTTCTGATTTTCCTGCCGGATATCGCCTATTTGGTAGAAACCCAGTGGGGTAAAATGCTTTTGGTCAAAAGCGCCCTCGTGCTGCTTGTCATGTTAACCGGGCTGACTCTGCGTATCCTGTACCGTAAGCGCACCATCGAGAAGGTTTCGTACCTGCTTCGGATTGATGCGGTTTTAGCGCTTCTGATCGCTTGTATTGTCGGTATATTTACTTATCTGACACCGCTCCCGGCGAACGCGCCGCTATATTGGCATGTGATGGGTGAGAAAATTCACATGACCACAGAAATTACACCGAATGTACCAGGAATCAATGACATTACAGTTAAGGTGTGGCTTCCGGAGAAGCTGGGTAAGCCGAAGCAGGTATTGCTCAAGCTGCGAAACGAGGGTACACCGGAAATTGCGCCCATAGAGGTTCCGCTTAGCTTCACTACGGAAGAAGAGAAAGCTTATGAAGAATCTTATAACATGAAAAAGCACATGTACAAAGCGCGCGGTGCCTACCTGCCGTATCCTGGCTATTGGGATATCGAGGTTCGTGTTATGGACAGCAATGATGACGAGACCGTCTATCAGAAGCAAATAAGGCTGTACTAACACTTAAGCTATGGCCGTTCTATAAACGGCACTAAAGGCTCACCGCTTTACTTACATGAGAGTTTAAGAGCTTAAACGTATTATGTCTGGGGGCTATTTATACGGTTAGCGAGCGGTGAAGCTGCCAGGGGCTCTCGAGGATTTGAACGGAACTTAAAGTTCCTTTATTCAATCTCTCGCCTTCAATTTAAAGTGATAGCGGAAGTCGGAATTCCGCTATTTGGGGCGAATGATCAGTATTATGTACAAAACAGAGAGATAACGGAATGGGCTGTTCCGTTATCTCTCTGTTTTTGTGCTTTCCAAGGTGGGTAAAGGAACAAGTCCTTCCGCTATGGGCTTCCACTTACGTGGATGCAGCACAGCTAGTTGTCAGGACAACGGATTTCCTCCCCATGCATCAACGTATGGATTCAGATTATCCGGATGGTTTTCCTTATTAGCTTTTGGCTGATTGTGCCGGGCTTCCTTGCTGTACGCTTTGGTGAGCAGCCGCGACATCTTCTGCCTCCGAGGTTTCAGCCGAGCGGTAGCTGAAGAAGAATAAAACTCGTGTAATGGCAATGAGGACAAAGCAGCCCCATATCGGCAAGAAGGCAAGCAGTGCTCCGGACAGGAGCGCTCCGATCCCGTTACCAGCATTCATAACGAGCTGAAAGTCAGAGAAGTAGACCATCTCTTTCCGGTGTTTGGCAGCTTCCCGCATCATAATGGTTTGAGAAGCGACTTCATTGACGGCAAGGCAAACTCCAACCCAGCCTTGGATAACGAGCAGCAGCCAGAACGAATGGATAAATCCATAGGGCAGTAAAGCAAGCGCCATGCCGATAATGGCTATTCCATATACCTTCATCATGCCGAAGCGATCCATGAGCATGCGGGCAACTGGCAGCAGCAGTGTCGATACAACACCTGCTATGACTACAAAATAAGCGATCTGCGAATTGCTTAATTTCAATACGTTGACATGATAAATGACGAGCAGCGGAGCTACCATGGCTATTCCCGCATTGTTAAGCCCGAGCCACCACGTTTTACGGTCACATTCTTGAAAGGGACGTACCCAGGTAAGCTTGATCGGTTGTTTTTCTTTGGGAGCCAGCTCAGCCATAAGGGACATTCCGGCAAATGTGGATAAGCATCCGATTAGCATCGAAAATACATAGTTTTTTGGAAACATCCAATTATAGGCATCAAGAAAATGCCCGATTGTAAAGCTTCCGATAGTGACGATAACGATCCCGATAATTTTATTGTTACTGAATATTTTCGAGAAATCATTGGGAGACACCCATCTGCGCATAAGAGCAGGCTTCTGAGCATCCGACACCATGACGGATACCGCATTGACGGACCAGAAAAACAACAAGTAAGGGATTGGATTGGGAAGCAGGACGGAAAAGGCCATGCACAAAAATGCAAACTGACGGATATAACCGCCTGTAAGAAAAACACCTCTGGTAACCGGCAGCTGTCGCGTTAGAAACGCTAACGACAATGCACAGAACAGAGGCGGAAGTGAATTAGACAAAGCTATTTGGAAATTGGTTGCACCTAAACGTGCGATTAATACCTGCAAAAAGGTGAAGAAGAATACGCTTTTCATGTTTTGCAATGCGGCGTCCAGGTAGATGCGGGTTGAAAGCTTCATCGGTTCTCAATACCTTTCTTATCTTGGCTGCGGAGTCGAGCATAAGCTCCGTTAGTGACTTCTCCGACTAGCATACCTCGATAAGTTGACGAATTACATGGACGGTGCTACTGAAAAACATGGATTATCATGCTTTGGAAATAATCGCGAATAATGGATCATTCTTTCCAGCTTTGAGGATGTAAATCGGAAATATAGGCTGCCGCTGCTGCATTGCTGATCACTTGCTCCGGGCTTTTGCAGCCTGGAATAACGGCTGTCACTGCCGGGTGCTTGAGGCACCACGCTAATGCCCAGGTCGCCATATCGACGCCTTCCGGCACCTCGTTCTCGCGAATATGCGACACTTCCTCAAGCTTACGCAGCGTCTGTTCACGGTCATGGTTATTGCGCACGTCATTTTCCGCGAATACAGCTCCCGGCTTATACTTGCCGCTCAAATAACCGCTGGCTAAAGGCACGCGTGCCAGCACACCCAGATCCTGCTCCTGGCAGGACGGGAATACACGTTCCTCCGGCTTTCGGTCCAGTCGATTATAGACGACTTGGATGACCTGTGAGTTAACTTTGGTTGAGGCCGCGGTTTGGTGCAGGTTATCGTTGCTGCCGATTGAAGTGCCCAAGTGCCTGATTTTTCCCGCTTGAACCTGTTTATCCAGCACCGTCCATAACTCATCGTTATCAAAAGCTTCATCTGAGCCGGAATGAAATTGATACACATCTATATAGTCGGTTCGCAGAGCCTTTAACGAATCCTCAAGCTGCTTAAGCACATCAGAGGTGGACCATAGCTGGTTACGGCTGAAATTTTCATTGAAGTGATGTCCGAACTTGGTTGCAATAACCCAATCCTCACGGCGTTTTCGAGAAATATAATTACCGATCAGCGCTTCTGAAACATGGTCCCCATAGCATTCCGCCGTATCAATCAGATTAATGCCTGAAGCTTGGGCTTGATCCAAAATAGCATTGGCCTCTTGCTGAAGAAATTGCTTGCCCCATTCTCCTCCGAATTGCCAGGTGCCAACACCAATGATGGATACTTTCAAATTCGTTGTTCCTAACCGCCGGTATTTCAAATCGAATCCCTCCCATGATCATATGTGTTCTCCTATATTTTAACGATATTATTTCCATGAAGTCAAAAAAGCCAATTTCTTGATTGCCTATTAGTTTTGGGATAAAATGCTGATTAAATATGCAAATTATGAAGTAGAAAAGATGAAATGAGCTTTTCGAAGGCTTAGGAGGTAGTTCAACAATGCGAAAACAAATCATTATTTTGATGCTGGCACTAACCGCTGCTGTCACTGGGTTAACGGCTTGTACTAAGAAAATAGACAAGACAGGAGCAAGTCCTGCAGTGCTGGAGGGTCAGTCCGAGCATTGGAGGGTAAAAATCCAATATGTGACTAACGGAGACGCGCTTGACGAGATCCTGTCCATGCAAACAACAATAACTGAACAAACTATGGAAGAAGTTACGGCAACCATCTATCATAAAGACCAGGAACCTAAAGCATTGCCTGTTACTGAACCGTCTTTGTTCAAATTAGGCCAGCCGCTGACCTTCGTCGATAAAGGAGCTATTAAAAATTGGAAGGACACAGAACAGGTTGCTGTTGAATGGAAAATCGGTGAAACAAGAACAAAGGAATATGTAACGGTGGAAAATAAATCGGCAGCTGCAGCCCCCAAATAAACCTTATATACAAAATTTATGTTTTATTAATATTTCCTTTGTCTGAATCTTGTAAGGTATACATAAGGATCAGGCGAAGGGATGGGAGTATTGTGCAGCGAGTAAAACGATGGATCAAAGAATGGGTGCCGACTCTGGCGATAACTATAGCGATAAGCTTCACTTTCAATACGTATATAGCACAAGGGATGACCGTGCCGACCGGTTCCATGCTGCCGACTATTCAGCTCGAAGACAAGATTCTGGTAGAGAAAATGGTAGGTCTAACCAATTTTCAATTCGGTGATGTTGTTGTCTTCTATCCTCCGCTTCCCGGCCATGAAGAGGAGCGATTTGTTAAACGGTTGATAGGGCTGCCGGGAGATACAATTGAAATCAAGCAGGGTAAGCTAATCCGTAACGGACAGATCATAGAGGAAGCTTATGTAAAGGAACCGATCAAATACAGCTTTGGTCCGGTTCAAGTGCCGGAGGATCAATATTTTTTCTTGGGCGATAATCGCAATGACAGTCTTGACTCGCACTTATGGCCGACCCCATTTGTGAGCAAGGACAAGCTGGTAGGTAAAGTGATGTTTCGCTATTATCCAATTGCCGATATCGGTGTGTTGGATCCCAAGTAAGCTGATATTTGAAAGCCGCCTCCGTCAAAAGTATTTTTGACGGAGGTTTTTAGTATGATTTTTAGAGTTTATTAGCCTCTTTTGTTTTTGCGCTGTGATATGCCAACTTTTTTGCCGGCACGATTTTTTTTCTGTTTGACGGAGGATACGCTGCACATTACGTCTTTGGAGGTAGCGGTGTAGATATGCTCGTAATGAGGCACGCAATGATGCTGGTTAATGATCTCAATAGGATGAATGACTTCAACAAGTTGAGGATGAAAGTGATTCTCATACATAGTCACCGGTGGGTCAAAAATAGTTTTGGTAGGGCAATCTGGACAAAAAGCCATTTTCTTCAGCTCCTTTGATTGGGTATAAGACACTATACGTTACATTCGACCAATTGGTCTGTTCGATTGTCCCTGCTTCAAATACCCATTTCTCCAAGGCGTACTTTCCGTATCTGGACTGCCTGGCTTGCATCTTTAATCGAATTTGCATATAATATGCTAATACTTACATACAATGAAATGCGTTGACGGAGAAGAGTAAGCAGTGCCTCTATACAGGGAGGAGCCGCCGGAGATTGAGAGCGGTTCTACAGAAACAGGCTGCCGAAGTTCGCTCCTGAGCAGACCTTTGAACCCGTACGGTGAAATCCGCGGCAAGTAGAGGGAACCGGCCGCATCACATGCGTGAACCGTTATGTTTAATGAAGCGAGAGGTATCGACTGTTGCTTGTATTCCGGGGAATTGCCGGTCTGCAAGGAAACGCGGGGCTTTTCGAAACTAGGGTGGTACCACGACTTTTTCGTCCCTGATCCGGGATGGGGGAAGTCTTTTTTGCGTTCGTTGTGTCGCACACAAATACCGCTTACGAAAAAAGCTTGGTAAAAGTAAAGCTCGATAAGGCTTACGAAGAAAGTTTTGCCAAGGCAAAACTCGAAGGAGGAGAAGAATCATGAAAGAGCGTTTAGAGGCTTTAAAAGCAGAGGCGCTGCAGGAGCTGGCGCAAGTAACGAACCAACAGCAATTGAACGACATGAGGGTCAAATATTTAGGCAAGAAAGGACCGTTAACCGAGGTTCTGCGAGGTATGGGAGCATTAAGCGCCGAGGAGCGCCCAGTTATCGGCCAAGTGGCGAATGATGTGCGTGGAGCCATCGAAGCGGTTATTGAGAGCAAGCAAGCCGAGTACCTGAAGGCGGAAACCGAGGCCCGGCTTCGTGCGGAAACGATCGACGTAACCCTTCCAGGCAGACCGGCGGGTCTTGGTGCCGTGCATCCTATCAGCAAGGTAATTCAACAGATTGAAGATATTTTTGTAGGTATGGGCTATACCGTGGCAGAGGGGCCAGAGGTTGAGCAGGACTA
Source organism: Paenibacillus sp. GCM10027630 (assembly GCF_042676305.1). Classification (NCBI taxonomy): domain Bacteria; kingdom Bacillati; phylum Bacillota; class Bacilli; order Caryophanales; family Paenibacillaceae; genus Paenibacillus; species Paenibacillus sp. GCM10027630. Next base: position 42,595 of record NZ_JBHTGY010000035.1, read on the forward strand.
TTATAACTTTGAAGCTTTGAATCTGCCGAAAAATCATCCGGCGAGAGATATGCAGGATTCCTTTTATGTGACGGAAGATATTTTGCTGCGCACCCATACTTCACCCGTACAAGTGCGGACGATGGAGAAAATGAAAGGCGAGGTGCCGGTTAAAATCATTTGTCCGGGACGTGTATACCGCCGCGATGATGATGATGCGACTCACAGCCATATGTTTACACAGATTGAAGGTCTTGTAATCGACCGGAATATTCGTATGAGCGATTTGAAGGGAACTTTGCTGCAGTTCGTACAAGAGCTGTTCGGCAAGCAGACGCAAATTCGGATGCGCCCAAGCTTTTTCCCTTTTACGGAGCCAAGCGCTGAGGTTGATGTGACCTGTGCGATGTGCGGCGGTGCGGGATGCAGAGTTTGCAAGCAAACCGGTTGGCTGGAAATTCTAGGTTCCGGAATGGTGCATCCACGTGTATTGGAAATGGCCGGCTATGATCCGGAGGAATATAGCGGCTTTGCTTTTGGAATGGGAGTCGAACGGATTGCGATGCTGAAGTATGACGTTGAGGACATTAGACATTTTTATACGAACGACCTTCGATTCTTGAAGCAATTTGTACATCTGTAAAAGAGAGGAGCGTGAGCGGACATGAAAGTATCATATCAATGGTTGTCCCAATATGTGGACGTGAGTGGATATACAGCCGCAGAGCTAGCGGAAAAGCTAACGCGCAGCGGTATTGAAGTAGATTTTGTGGAGGACCGTAACAAGGGCGTGGAGGGCGTGTACGTCGGCTACGTGAAAACGCGTGAAAAGCATCCGGATGCGGATAAGCTGAGCGTGTGTACGGTGGATGTGGGCCAAGCAGAAGATTTGCAAATCGTATGCGGGGCAAAAAATGTGGATGCAGGGCAAAAAGTGCCTGTAGCTATCGTTGGAGCGAAGCTGCCGGACGGCTTGAACATTAAGCGGGCGAAGCTGCGTGGTGTGGAATCGCAGGGAATGATCTGCTCAGCCAAGGAGCTCGGCTTGAATGATAAGCTACTGCCGAAGGAAATTCAAGAAGGTATACTGGTACTGCCGGCGGATACCAAGGTTGGGGAGCCGATCCTGGATGTGCTTGCCATAAACGATCATGTAATGGATCTGGATTTGACGCCGAACCGGTCCGATTGCTTAAGCATGCTGGGTGCAGCTTACGAAATCGGTGCTATTCTTGGACGTCCTGTGAAGCTTCCTGATTCAGAGCAGGGTATTGCCGGCAGCGCTTCTGCTGTTCAAGCATCCAGCCGCATCTCTGTCGAAATTACAGCGGAGGAGCAATGCTCTCACTATGCTGCACGATTGATTGAAGGTGTAAGCATTGGGACATCGCCACTATGGATGCAGAACCGCCTGATGGCGGCAGGCATTCGCCCGATTAACAACATTGTCGATATCACAAACTATGTGATGCTTGAATATGGTCAGCCGCTTCACGCGTTTGACGCTGATAAGCTCTCCAATGGGCATATCGACGTTCGTATGGCGAAGCAGGGTGAGAAGCTTATAACGTTAGATGGTGTTGAGCGTACATTAGAATCCCACATGCTTCTGATTACTGACGGTACTAAACCGGTAGCAATAGCAGGCGTAATGGGTGGGGAAAACTCCGAGGTTACGGATAGTACAACTCGTATTTTACTGGAATCAGCTAAATTTGACGGCGGCACAGTGCGCAAAACATCACGTCAGCTTGGGCTTCGTTCGGAAGCTTCCTTGCGTTTCGAGAAGGAAGTTAATCCTGAGGCTGTCCTGCCGGCATTGAATCGTGCGGCTTCGCTTATTAGCGAGTACGCAGGCGGACAGGTAGCGGTGGGAACGGTTGAAGCAACGACTCAGAAGCATCAACCGGTAAAGATTGATTTGTCCGTTGGACGTATCAATGATTACTTGGGTACAGAACTGACTGTTGAACAGGTGAAAAGTATTTTTGACCGTTTAAGTTTTACTTCTGATGCTAACGGCGATCTATTCACGGTTCATGTACCGAGCCGTCGTGGCGATATCACAAGAACAGTTGATTTAATAGAGGAAGTAGCGCGTCTATATGGCTACGATAATATTCCTACAACACTTATGTCAGGTGTAACAACACCTGGAGCGCTTAATAAAGAGCAGACGATTCGCCGTCTGGCTCGCAATCTGCTTACCGGCAGTGGGTTGTATGAGGCAATTACGTATTCATTTACACATCCTCAGCAGATTGTTGATTTCCCTGGCGCCTATAAAGAAGCTAAACCGGTGGCGCTTGCTATGCCTATGAGTGAGGATCGCAGCACATTGCGTACGAGTCTTATCCCTCATTTGCTGGATGCGGCTTCGTATAACCGGAATCGTAATACAAACGATGTTGCAGTATTTGAAATTGGCAAAGTATTCGTAACGGAGGAAGCATCGCTTTCACATTTGCCAGATGAGCGCTTGATGTTGGCTATACTTTTGACCGGTAAACGTCAGGAAACTCATTGGGCCGGTAAATCAAGAGATGTCGATTTCTATGATTTAAAAGGTGCATTTGAGAGCTTGATCAGCTATCTTGGGCTGTCAGGCACTGTTGGATATACAGTAGCTCAGCCGGAAGGCCTCCATCCGGGACGTACAGCACATATCACTTTGACAACGGCTGAAGGTACCAAAGTAATTGGAACGCTTGGGCAGCTTCATCCTACACTTCAACAGCAGAAGGATTTGGCTGATACGTACGTATTAGAGGTTGAATTCACCGTGCTGGCAGAACATGCGGATGAGCAAATTACTTACAAGCAATTGCCTCGTTACCCGTCTATAGGACGTGACATTGCCGTTGTTGTTAATCGCGAAGTGCAGGTCGGTGATTTGACTGCCAAAGTAAGCGAAGTTGCCGCTGAACTGCTTGAATCCATCCAGGTATTCGATATTTACACAGGAGATCGTTTGGGTGCTGATAAAAAAAGCGTAGCTCTTTCTTTGGTTTACCGGACTCCTGAACGTACGTTGACGGATGAAGAGGTAAGCGAATTGCATGCCAAGGTCGTTGATGCATTAGAGAAGACTTTTGCAGCTGAGTTGCGTAAATAGTTTATAGTAAGAATGTCTCTGGAATTTGAACAAAAGTACGCCTTTAATAGCAGGAAAAGCGGTTCAACGTATCGAATTAACATGAGATACGAGGGACCGCTTTTTTGGGTGGCTGGAAAGTATAAGTTTTAAACCTTTCCTTCGCTTTACCTTGACACAAACGTGCTTGTCCCCAAGGACATAGCAGATGTTATCCTTGTATAAGGATTTCCTGAAAAGCAATAGGACTATGCCGTCTTTACTTTACTTAAAATGAATTTAGAAAGATCGTTTTTTTTTAGAAACAGGGAAGATTGCCGAAAGGCTGGTAAGGATGTTTATACCTCTTTAGGGGAATTAAGTTAAGTCCGAAAGGAGAGCTTACAGGTGAGTGAAGACAAAATCCGGATGACGGTAGATATATTTGGCAGCCAATATAAGCTGGTTGCCCAGACGAACGTTACATATATGAAGCGGGTAGCTGCGCAAGTCAATGAACAAATGCATAAAATTGCCGCGGGATCCCCGCGATTGGATACGCCGAAGATTGCTGTGTTAGCGGCGGTACATATGGCTAGTGATTATTTTAAAATGCAGGAGGAGCTGGAGCAATCTCTTGATAAACAGCGGCAGCTGGAGCAATCCCGAGAGGAGCTCAGCAAGCTCCAAGAACAGCATACGCTGCTTCAGCAGCAGTTGGTAGGCGAGCAGGGACGAATACAGCAATTGGAATCAGTAAGCCAAGGTCTGGAAACTGAGAAGAAGCAAGTGAAAGCAGAGGTGGAAAAGCTTCGCGAGGCTGCGATTCAATCGAAGCAGCAGCAGGAGCGGTTGGAAGCGAATTATCGAACCGAGCGAGAGAACCGCAGTCAAGCTGTAGAACAGCTGCAGGCTGTACAGAAGGAAGCCGCTGAGCTTCAGGAGCTGAACAAGTTACAGGAAGCGGAGCTTGCGGCGGGAACAGAGCGATCAGCTGCATTGGAACAGCGATTGGTGAAGCAGTCCGAGGAGAAGAAACAGCAGGATCAGCGGATTGAGCAGCAGTTGAAGGAGCAGCGCAGCCTGCGCGGCCAATTGGAAGAGAAGCAAAGCCAACTGAATAAACAAGGGGAAGCACAACGGAAGTTAGAACAGCAGCTGCAGCAGGAACAAGGACAGCTGCAAACCTTACGGTCCCAGTTGGAGGAACAGCAAGGCGAGGTGCAGGAACTGGAAGCTCTTTGCAACAGCCGACAGCAGCAGCTGGAGGAGCTGAGTCTGCAGAACGATCAACTGCAGGATCAAGTACGCGAACACCTGCAAGAGTATGAATTGCAGCTTGAACTATACAATGAGCTCCAGGTTGAGCTTAAACAAGAGCAGGATCGTGGTCGTGCAAGTGAGGAGCAGCTGCAAGAGCAGCATGAACAGAAGCGGCAGCTGCAGGTACAGCTCGGCCATCAGGCTGAGGAAGGACGTCTTTTGCAAGAGCGTCTGGAGCAGGAAAGAGCGAAAAACGAGCTAGCGCTGCAGGAGCAGCGTGAGTTGCAAGAGCGTCTGGAGCGACAGCTGGCGGAAGAGCGCGAGTCGAGCGAGTTAGCGCTACTAGAGAAGCAAGAGAGTTTGGAGCAGCAGTTGGCGCAGGTGCGCGAGCAAAGCGTGGAAGAGCAGCGTGAGCTGCAAGAGCGTCTAGAGCGACAGCTTGCGGAGGAGCGCGAAGTGAGCGAGTTAGTGCTAATGGAGCAGCAGGAGCGTCTGGAGCAGCAACTGGCACAGTTGCGCGAGCAAAGCGTGCAAGAGCAGCGCGAGCTGCAAGAGCGACTGGAGCGACAGTTGGCGGAAGAGCGCGAAGCAAGCGAGCTAGCGCTAATGGAGCAGCAGGAGCGTCTGGAGCAGCAGCTGGCGCAAGTGCGCGAGCAAAGCGTGCGAGAGCAGCGTGAGCAGCAAGAGCGTCTGGAGCGACAGCTGGCGGAAGATCGCGAAGCGAGCGAGCTAGCGTTAATGGAGCAGCAGGAGCGTCTGGAGCAGCAGCTGGCGCAAGTGCGCGAGCAAAGCGTGCGAGAGCAGCGTGAGCAGCAAGAGCGTCTGGAGCGACAGCTGGCGGAAGATCGCGAAGCGAGCGAGCTAGCGTTAATGGAGCAGCAGGAGCGTCTGGAGCAGCAGCTGGCGCAAGTGCGCGAGCAAAGCGTGCAAGAGCAGCGTGAGCTGCAGGAGCGTCTGGAGCGACAGCTGGCGGAAGAGCGCGAAGCAAGCGAGCTAGCGTTAATGGAGCAGCAGGAGCGACTGGAGCAGCAGTTGGCGCAGGTGCGCGAGCAAAGCGTGCAAGAGCAGCGCGAGCTTCAAGAGCGTTTGGAGCGACAGCTGGCGGAAGATCGCGAAGCGAGCGAGCTAGCGTTAATGGAGCAGCAGGAGCGTCTGGAGCAGCAACTGGCCCAAGTGCGAGAGCAAAGCGCGCAAGAGCAGCGCGAGCTTCAAGAGCGTCTGGAGCGACAGCTGGCGGAAGATCGCGAAGCGAGCGAGCTAGCGTTAATGGAGCAGCAGGAGCGTCTGGAGCAGCAACTGGCCCAAGTGCGAGAGCAAAGCGCGCAAGAGCAGCGCGAGCTTCAAGAGCGTCTGGAGCGACAGCTTGCGGAAGAGCGCGAAGCAAGCGAGCTAGCGCAAATGGAGCAGCAGGAGCGTCTGGAGCAGCAGCTGGCGCAAGTGCGCGAACAAAGCGTGCAAGAGCAGCGCGAGCTGCAAGCACGTCTGGAGCGACAGCTTGCGGAAGAGCGCGAGTCGAGCGAGCTAGCGCAAATGGAGCAGCAGGAGCGTCTGGAGCAGCAGCTGGCGCAAGTGCGCGAACAAAGCGCGCAAGAGCAGCGTGAGCTGCAAGCACATCTGGAGCGACAGCTTGCGGAGGAGCGCGAAGCGAGCGAACTGGTGCAAATGGAGCAGCAGGAGCGACTGGAGCAGCAACTGGCACAGGTGCGCGAACAAAGCGTGCAAGAGCAGCGCGAGCAGCAAGAGCGTCTGGAGCGACAGCTGGCGGAAGAACGCGAGTCGAGCGAGCTAGCGCTAATGGAGCAGCAGGAGCGTCTGGAGCAGCAACTGGCGCAGGTGCGTGAGCAAAGCGTGCAACAGCAGCGTGAGCTGCAAGAACGTCTGGAGCGACAGCTGGCGGAAGAGCGTGAAGCGAACGAGCTAGCGCTGCAGGAGAAGCAAGAGAGCTTGGAACAGCAGCTGGCGCAAGTGCGCGAGCAAAGCGCGCAAGAGCAGCGCGAGCTGCAAGCACATTTGGAGCGACAACTGGCGGAAGAGCGCGAAGCGAGCGAGCTAGCGTTAATGGAGCAGCAGGAGCGACTGGAGCAGCAGCTGGCGCAGGTGCGCGAACAAAGCGCGCGAGAGCAGCGTGAGCTGCAAGAACGTCTGGAGCGACAGCTGGCGGAAGAGCGTGAAGCGAGCGAGCTAGCGTTAATGGAGCAGCAGGAGCGACTGGAGCAGCAACGGATGCAAAATGAAGCAGTTGCAGCTCAATTGCAGGCTCAGCTAGAAGTGCAGCGCGGGCAATTCGCTGAGCAGCAGCGTCAGCTGGATAGCGCGTTGGAGGAGGCTCAGCTGCTGCAGGAGCTGCAAGATGAGCTGCAGTCGCAGCATGAAAGTCTAGAAAAGCAGCTTCAGGAGCAGTATGCTCAAAGCGCACAAGCACTTCGCGAGCGGGATGAGCGCTATGCCCTTCTAGAGCAGGAGCTGCGTCAGCGTGGAGAACGGCTTGTAGAACAGCAGCAGCAGCTTACGACTATGCAAGAGGAACAGCGCGGATTACTGTCGCAATTCCGTGAGCAGCAAGCTTATCAGCAGCAGCTGCAGGATACTGTCGGTCAATGGCAGCGCCGCAGCGATGAACTGACCAAGCAGATCGAGGAGCAGCGTAGTCAATTGAATGGACAACGCGAAGAGTTGGAACTTCAAGAGGAGCTCTACAGCGAGCTTGAAGGCCAGTTTACCGAACTGCAAGCCAGTTTAAAGCAGCAGGAGGGTCAGAGCCGCGAAGCAATAATGAAGCTGGAAGAACGTTGCCATTCGCTGCAAGAACAGCTTCAAGGGCAAGGGGAAGCAGCAGCAGCGCTTGAAGCTCAACTGCAGCAAGGTACTGGTCAATATGCAGCGCTTGAGCGTGAATATCTCGAACAATTGGAGCATAACCAAGCATTGGATAAGCTTCAGGAGGAACAACAGGAACGAATTGAACTCTTGGAGCAGCAGTCCAGACAATGGCAGACCCGTACGGACGAATTATCCGGAGAGGCCGAGAAGATCCGCCGTCAGTTTACAAGCCAGCAAGAAGAATTGCTGCTGCAAATAGAGCTATATAATGAGCTGCAGGACAAATATGATGAACAGACTCAACAGCATCATTCACTGCAAAATGAATACATGAGCCATCAAGAGCGTGCTGAACGGATTTTCACGGAGCTCGGGGAACTGAAATCCGAATATGAAAAGCTGCAGACCGAATATAACGAATGGATTGAGCTTGTAGAAAAGGAATAGAATAAAGGCATAAGTGAGGAAGCAGCATGAACGGATTGGATTGGGCGGCCGTTGTTTTAACGGTAGCTGGCACCATGTTAGGGTATTACCGTGGGTTAGTCAGTCAGCTAGTATCCGTCGCAGGTTTATTTATCGCTTATGTTGTGGCATTTGCCTTTTATCGCGATGCAGCACCTTGGATTGCCGGGGTGCTGTCTTTGCCTTCATATGAGACCTACAAGAAATATGAGTTTCTTGTCAAAGGACTTAACCTGGATGCTTATATGTACAATGCCATTGCGTTTGCTCTGCTGCTTTTCGGGGTAAAGCTGGCACTAAGCATAGTCGGGCGGGTACTGAACTGGATAGCATTGACACCGGGAATCAAAATGTTTAACAAATGGAGCGGCGGTTTGTTAGGCTTCGCTGAAGCAGTGCTGCTTGTAATTATTGCTGTACAAGTAATGACCGTTATTCCGAATGATACGGCACAACGCTTGTTGAAGGGATCCACAACGGCCCCGTATATTTTGAACGCATTGCCTTCTGTCACGGATAAGCTTCATGAGCTGTGGAACAAGAAAAATGTGTAGTAGTAAGGTTGAGGGCATTATACAGTCCATATCATCCATATAGTAGCCATTGTTAATGGAAAAACGGTTTTATGCGAAATGATTCGCGAACAAAACCGTTTTTTTATTTTGAGTTTTTCTGCAAAATGAAGCCATAGCACCTATCGTGAAACTAACCGAATTTTATAATAGCTATCATATATATATGAATACATTCATTTGAAATTAGGGAGGGAAGTAATGTGATACAACGTACTCTTCGGCAAGTAGAAGAAATGTGTTTCGGAGAAGGCTTGGAGGACTCATTTTTAGAAACAGTGGTTCAAGGCGTTTCTATAGATTCAAGAACTATTGAAGCGGGGTCTTTGTTTGTGCCCATTGTCAGGCTGAAAAACGGGCATGATTACGTTAAAGAGGCCATTCTAAAAGGTGCCGCGGCGTCACTTTGGCAAAACGATCAACCTGATCCGCCTCAAGACATTCCATTAATCTTCGTAGATGATTGCGTAGCAGCTCTTCAGCATTTGGCGAGTTCTTATCGAAAGGGCTCCCGAGGGATGCAATTAGAGGAAATTGTTTGGGAACTTTCTTAAGAAATAATGGTGTTGAACTCTTATTCGCACAAAAAAAGCCGACTTCCCTGCTGCAAGCTTGAGGGATAGTCGGCTTATGTAATTACATGGATTGGTTAGGCTTAGCTTAGCTTTCAACAATCAGCTTGGATTTCATAGTCATGTGTCCTTGACCGCAAGGGACGGAGCAAATGATGTCATAAGTGCCTTCTTTGTCGGCTTTGAAGGTTGCTGTCTTGGTGTTGCCGTCAAGCTTAACGCTCAAGCCTTTAATTTCAACGCCATGCATTCCTTCTTTGTTCTCCAGGGTAACTTTGATATCCTGGCCTTTTTTTACTTTGTATTCAGCTTGGTCAAATTTGAAATTCGATGCAACGAGCTTTAAATCTTGCGAAGCCGCGGAGCTTGCACCGCCTGCTGCTCCAGCAGGAGCGGTTGGCGCTTTTGCCTCTTCTTTTTTACCGCAAGCGGAAATCGCGAACACCAAACATACAGCCATGGCTAATACGATTAATTTTTTCATCAAATAACCCTCCGTTATAAAAATAAATTTATTTTATAACGCAATCTTACATGATCTGCGCAGGGTTTGCAGTGACAATAAGGTGACAAAAAAATGATGTATTTACGAACAAAAACCAGCACTATGCGATTAATCATGGACAATTGTCGGATTGTATGTACAACGCTACCTATACAAAAAAATCAGCCTTGCGAGATGATCCCGCAGGCTGATTTTTTCGCTGTCCATCCACAAGCACGCGATTAATTGCGTTTCTCGTGACCGGAGAGGCCTTGTTCAAAGGGAGTTTTGACTGGGATGAACAAATCAATTATCCCGATGACCAGTGCCGCCAGCAGCGCACCAATAATACTTGTCGTAACACCGCTGACTATAAATTGTGCAAGCCAGATGATGACCGCGCTTGTAATGAAACCTACAATTCCGCGGCCGAATGGTGTAATTCGTTTGCCGAATATACCCTCAATGACCCAAGCGGCAACTGCAATGACCAATGCCAAGAAAAAGGCACTCCAGAAACCGCCAACTTCAAAAGCCGGAACGATAAAGCTCACAAACATTAGCACCAAAGCAGATACGATAAACCGGATTAAATGTCCAATCAAATGCATCGCTGATACCTCCTTTTGGGAATAGCGGATCGTGATCCGCAGCACGTTATATTGGCTTTTGTTCGTCAATGTGTTCGACATCGTTTAATCGGTGCACATCATATTATGTTCCTTGTGAAAACTGCTTATGTAGACCATTATTTGGTCGCTGCAGGGCGAAAATGACTTTATTTGAAAATTAGCTAATCCCTCTTGTCTTGGATATAATATAATAGAGAGAAGTTTTTACAATATCAGGTATATTGGCATTAAGCTTTAGTTGCTAAGCGAATATCCTGTGTATAGGAAAGAAAGGCAGGAAGCGGAATTGAACAGCAAAATATTAAAGACATTGGATTTCTCCGCCATTTTACATAAATGCGCCCATCATGCGGCGACAAGCTTAGGCAAGGCTCGCCTGGAAAAACTATTGCCCAGCGGGGATTTTGTAGAGGTTAAGGAACGCCTGAAGGCTACGGATGAAGCCGTAAATGTAAACAGGCTCAAAGGCAGTGCGCCATTTGGCGGCATTCGGGATATTACAGCAGCTGTACACCGCGCCAGAATCGGGGGCATGCTGAATCCGGCTGAGCTGTTTGATATAGCCAATACGATCTCGGGTGGCCGCCGCTTAAAACGGTTTCTAGAAACCGTACATGAGGAGTACTCGATTCCGCTGCTGATCGCACTTACGGAGTCGATAGCTGATCTAAAGACTACTGAGGATAAAATTAAGCTGTGCATCGACGATAACGCCCAAGTAGTCGACTCAGCGAGCGCTGAGCTTGCGCGGATTCGTCAAGAGCTTCGCGGCAGCGAAACTCGGGCACGTGAACGGCTGGAGCAAATGGTCCGCACTCCATCGATTCAAAAGATGCTGCAGGATAATTTGGTTACGATTCGGAATGACCGTTATGTCATACCCGTAAAACAGGAATACCGCGGCCATTTCGGCGGGATGATTCATGATCAGTCTGCTTCAGGAGCAACGCTGTTCATTGAACCCGAGCAGGTTGTCCAATTGAATAACAGAGTGCGCGAGCTGAAGCTTAAGGAGGAGCGGGAGATCGAGAAGATCCTGCAAATACTGACTGCTTTGGTCGCTGAGGTGGCTGACGAGCTGTTTGGGAGTCTGGATGTTTTGGCTGAGCTGGATTTCACATTTGCCAAGGCCGGGCTTGCTCATGAGATGAAAGCAACGTTGCCTATGCTGAATGACCGTGGATTCATTAAGATAAAGCGCGGCCGTCATCCGCTTATTGCTGCAGATAAGGTAGTGCCTCTAGATATTGAGCTGGGAAATAATTATACAACTATAATTGTTACCGGCCCTAATACAGGGGGGAAGACCGTATCCCTCAAGACGATTGGCTTACTTTCTCTAATGGCTATGTCAGGACTGTTTGTATCCGCGGAGGAAGGCAGCCAGCTTTGTGTTTTTGATGCCATCTATGCGGATATTGGAGACGAGCAAAGTATTGAGCAAAGCTTAAGTACATTCTCAAGCCATATGACCAACATTATTAGCATTCTTAGAGATATGACTCCGAAAAGTTTGGTGCTGATGGATGAGCTCGGAGCAGGAACCGATCCGGCTGAAGGCTCCGCGCTTGCTATCGCTCTGTTGGAGTACATACACAGGATGGGCTGCAGAATTGTTGCAACCACTCATTACAGCGAGCTGAAAGCTTATGCCTTCGATCGTCAAGGCATCATTAACGCGAGCATGGAGTTCGATGTGCAAACGTTGAGCCCTACTTACCGCCTGCTTGTAGGCGTTCCTGGGCGAAGCAACGCATTTGCCATCGCCGAGCGTCTCGGGCTCGCGAAATCCATCATCGACCATGCCCGCGGGCAGGTCGGCGAAGAGGAGCAGCGCGTGGAATCGATGATCGCCACGCTTGAGGAGAATCGGCTTATCGCAGAAGCCGAGAGGAACACCGCCGAGCAGCAGCGCCGCGAGGTAGCGACCTTGCGCGCCCAGCTGGAGGCGCAGCAGCAGCGCTTCGAGGAACAGCGCGACAAGCTGTTCGAGAAGGCTGAGCGCGAAGCGCAAGAGGCGGTGGCCAAGGCGCGCCGCGAGGCCGATGAGATCATCGCTGAGCTGAGGCGTATGCAGCGTGAAGCGGTTCTTGGCGTTAAGGATCACCACTTAAGTGATGCGAAACGAAGATTGGATCAAGCAGCACCGGAGCTAAGAAAGAAAAAAGCTACGGTAAAGAGCGGCTCCAGCAAGCCTGATAAGCTGCAAGCGGGCGATGAAGTATTGGTGACGAACTTGCGCCAAAAAGGCCACATTGTAGAATTAGTAGGTGACCTTGAAGCAACCGTACAGCTTGGCATTATGAAGATGAAGGTGCAATTGGCCGATCTTGAGCTGATTAAAGCAGCCCCAGCGCCCAAGAAGCAGCAGGTAGCTGCCAGCTTGAAGCGGACGCGAGATGAGAACGCGCGAATGGAGCTTGATCTGCGCGGTGCTAATCTGGAGGAAGCCATGATAGAAGTCGACCGTTTCCTTGATGAATCGTATTTGGCGAATTTCGGCAATGTGTACATTATTCATGGAAAAGGAACGGGCGTATTACGAACGGGTATCCAGGAATTTCTGCGTAAGCATAAGCATGTCAAGAGCTATCGAATCGGCAGTTACCACGAAGGCGGTATGGGGGTAACAGTAGCTGAGCTAAAATGACAAAAAATTTTTGAGACGCTCTGAAACTCCTTTTCTTTTTATACGTATGTATAGTATGAAAAACATCCACATCATTGTTAATGCAGTTCCCTCAATTTATATGAAAGTTTTTTCTTGAAACATCAGAAATAATACAAGCTTCTCGAAAAGGTTTAATTCTGATGTTATTATAAAATTAATAAATCATGGGAGGAAATAAACAATGGGAATTTTTAAAAGATTGCGTGATTTAACAGCGGCTTCGATCAATGATTTGCTGGACAAAGCTGAAGATCCAGTTAAGATGCTTAACCAGTTTTTACGTGATATGGAAGAGGACATCAACGAGGCCGAGGTTGCGGTAGCTAAGCAAATCGCCGTTGAGAAGAAATTCAAACAACAGTTTGAAGAATCAAGTGAAATGGTAACGAAGCGTGAAGAGCAAGCGTTGAAGGCTTTGGAGCAAGGCAATGAGGATTTGGCCCGCAGAGCGTTGCAGGATAAGAAAGAACATCAAATTCGTTTTGATGAAATGAAGAAGCAATACGATATTGCCAAAGGTAATGCGGACCGTCTTCGCAATCAGCTGAGTGAAATGAAAGACGAGCTTACCAAAATGAAGAATAAAAAGGATTTGTTGGTAGCACGTGCAGAAGCAGCAAAAGCTCAAAAGCAAATCAATCAAGCAATGTCCGGATTTGGTGTCGATAATGCTTCAAGAGGCTTTGACCGCATGTCGGAAAAGGTACTGCAAATGGAAGCAGAAGCGGAAGCTAGCAATGAGCTTCGTTCCAAGGATCGCAGCCTGGATGACGAACTGAATCAATTAAATAAAAGTGACGGTCTTGATGATGAGATGGCCGCTCTCAGAGCCAAGTTGCAAGCAAAGAAAGAACTTTAAATTTAATATGGAGTTGCTTAAGGAGGCTGGGGCTTTTGCCACAGTCTCTTCATCCGTTATAATGGGAAGAGAATCCAATCGCCAGACTACTTGTCTATGAGGGTGAGGTTTATACGATGAATGAAGAGGTGGATGTGTTGTTAAGCAATCCGTATATCGAGACATTGGCATTCTTTTCAGTGGCTGTTGTAGCCTTGGTTGTATTTTTGGCTATATTCGAGCTGGTTACAAAGTACAAAGACTGGGAAGAAATTAAAAAGGGTAATTTATCCGTGGCAATGGCAACCGGGGGTAAAATATTTGGGATATGCAACCTCTTTCGTTTTGCAATCTTAAATAACGATTCTATTCTTCATTCTTTACTATGGGCTGGATACGGCTTTATTTTATTGATGGTTGCGTATTTTATTTTTGAATTTCTGACTCCGTATTTTAAAATTGATGATGAGATCCAAAAGGATAATAAAGCCGTCGGTTTTCTTTCAATGATTATTTCGATTTCGATTTCTTATGTCATTGGCGCCAGTGTTTCGTAATTGGTTTGCAGACAGCCCGGGAGGCATAGCATGAAATATTTGTGGGGAACCTTATTTGCTTTGGCGCTTGTTTTTTTAGGCGCAGGGATCTATTATTTTATTAATCACGCATAGTAAGTATTAGTAGTATTAGTATGAAGAAACCGGAGGAATGATGATGACGCAGCTTGACCATCTGTGCCCTTGGTGCCAAACCGAGATCGTGTGGGACCCTGAGATCGGGCCGGAGGACACGTGTCCTCATTGCTATAATGAGCTTGGTGAATACCGCAGCGTATCTCTGAAAGTGAAGTCGGACGGGGAGCAGCTCTTATATGACGAAGATGAAGAGGAATTGGATGAAGAAGATATAGATGACGATGATTTGGAGGACATGGAGGCGGATACCTTCGATGATTACGAAGAAGGTGTTCAGCGGGTTATGGATACACAGGAAGAGGCTCCCGAATGCTCGTCCTGCCATAGTCTGATGCTGTTTGCCGGTACTCAAACAATGGAGCCTGGTTATACGCCGGTTGTCCCCTCCAAGCTTAAACAGCCTTTGTTGAAACCATCCCATACATCGAAAGTATACGTATGTCCGTCCTGTTTTAAAATAGATTATATTTTAGCGGATGATGACAGAAATGCTATGATACAACTATTGAAAGAGCATGGCAAAAGTTAACTGAAAATCATCAATCTATAAAAGGGAATTCAGGGCGCTTCGGTGTCGAGGAATTCCCTCTTTTTGTCATTCGGTCATGTTTTATGGGGGAATGGGGAAGGTTAACTTAGGACGTCATATCTCTCAATTACAGGTGGATACATATGCATTCTGGAACTAAGGATTTTCCACAAAAATGGGTGCGGAGTTCGGAAAAACGGCCTTCATGGAATTACCGGGGCAAGCATACCAACTCCACTTCTCCCTCTCAGAAAAAGGAACCATTGACCTCTCAATCGCGTCTGCTGTTAACGGTTCATGGCTTGTGTGCTGTTGCTAATGCATTGTCCGGTACCTTCGTGAATGTGTACTTATGGAAAGCCCGGCAAGACTTTCTCGTGCTTGGCTGGTTTACACTGGTGAATCACGTCGCAATGGCGCTCACCTTCTGGCTCGCGGGCAAATGGGTAAAGGAGCATAATAAAATGAACTGCCTGCGGGCAGGTGTTGCGGTATCGGCGATATTTTATATGCTGGTGCTGTGGTTTGGCGGACGTGCCGTTGACTATTATTTGTTGTTAGGCGTTATTCAGGGGATGTCGGCGGGATTTTTCTGGCTGGCGTTCAATGTCGTTTATTTTGAAGTAACCGATCCAGGGAACCGCGACCGATTTAATGGCTGGGCTGGTTTATTAGGTTCTGGGGCGGGCATGGTGGCCCCTTGGATTTCTGGCTACTTAATCGTGCATATGAAGCAAACCAGCGGCTACCGGCTTATTTTTACCATATCCTTAATTGTATTTGTGCTTGGAGTAATAGTCAGCTTTTTTCTGAAAAAGCGCAAAGCCGAGGGTAATTACGAGTGGCTACTGGCAGCGCGCTGCTTACGGGAAAAAGGAACGGCTTGGCGGACCGTTACCGCGGCCTTGATTGCCCAAGGGGTTCGAGAAGGGGTTTTCGGGTTTATGATCGCGCTGCTCGTATATGTTCATACCGGAAACGAAATGAAGCTGGGCAATTTCTCGTTAGTTACATCGACCGTAGCCTTGTTCAGCTTTATGTTTGTAGGGAGATTAATAAAACGCAAGCAACGTAAAGGGGCCATGCTCATCGGGGCAATAATGATTGTACTGGTGGTTGTTCCATTTTTCTGGAAGGTGAATTTTACGACTTTGTTGATATTTGGTGTTGGTGTCGGGCTATTTTTCCCCTTATACTCGATTCCGATTACATCCTCCGTGTTTGATTTGATAGGGGGCAATTCAGACAGTGTAAAACGTAGGGAAGAATTTATTGTACTGAGGGAGCTTGCGTTGAATGTTGGCCGTATACTGGGCTCTGCTGTGTTTATTATCGTTGTATCAATGACGAAAGAACCGCTGGCGTTGAATTTGTTGCTGCTGGGAATTGGGAGCTCTCCACTAGCGGCCTGGTTTTTTATGCGTAAAGTTCATGTCCAGGGCGGCCAAGAGAATGCAGCGAAAGCCGATACTGGGTAAAATGTAACTGTAAATAAACACCGCTCACCTTAAGCAGAAAAGTCAGCGTTCATTAATGAGTGACGGCTCTGACATTCTGCAAGAGGTGAGCGGCTGTATGTAGAGTTGATTATATGAACGGGTTAAACAGCAGGCGGTTCCATTCCCATTAGCGACCATTCATCTCTCGAAGGGCCGTATACTCCTGGAACATTGAGACCGGCTTGCCTCATAAGGATGGTCATTTGTCCACGATGATGGGTTTGATGGCTGATTAAAATTTGCAGCGTGACTCCGTTGGGCCATTGCTCGCCGTACATATCTACTTTTTCCAACAGATTGGCATCTGTCCATTGGGTTTTGATAGCGCTTATTAAGGCTTCGCTTCCGGTACGGTAAGCATCCAAGATTTCCTTTGCGGTTTCAGGTACTTGATCTTCATGTTCAGTCGGTGCAAAATCCAGACCGGTGCGGGATAACATCTCATGCAATGTGGTAGTAATATGCCAAGCGATCCTGCCTAACGTTCGGTCTTGCGGAGTTACTTCCTGCTGCAGGGATGCATCTGTAAGTGCCTCGAAAATTTTTAGAGTAGAAGCACTTTCATGTCCCCAGGTTTGCTCAAAAGCGGCGATTGAAGTAAACATTGATCAGGCCTCCTAAGGCATATTGATTTTGGGTGTGACAACTATTGAGCAGATAAGGCTGAAGCTATGGAAATATTCGACAATTGAATGCTAATTCCTGTCTTTTGACCCCAAATCTATTCATAAGTTATTATTAATTCTTGACAAAAAAATGTGTCTCGATACAATAAGGTCGGTAGACTTATCCGGAAGCTAGGATTTGAGCAAATGATGGGGAGGAAGCAGCATGAATAAAAACAGTAGAATGGTAAACAGCATTACCGAGCTCATTGGAGATACACCGGCTGTACGGATTCGCAGACTGGTAAGTGAAAATGATGCAGAGGTGTATGTAAAACTGGAATATTTCAATCCGAGCGGCAGCGTTAAGGATCGAGCGGCTTATAATCTGATTGTTCAGGCGGAAAAGGATGGGCTTCTCAAGCCAGGGGCAACGATCATTGAACCGACCAGTGGAAATACGGGTATTGGGTTGGCGATGAACGCGGCTGCGAAGGGCTATAAGGCTATATTGATCATGCCGGATAATATGACCAAGGAACGCATTAATATATTGAAGGCTTATGGCGCACAGGTTGTACTGACGCCGGCCGCAGAACGGATGCCAGGAGCGATCCGTAAGGCTCTGGAGCTGCGGGATCAGATCCCTGACAGTTTTATACCGCAGCAGTTTGAAAACAAGGCAAACCCTGATATTCATCGGGTTACAACCGCAGTTGAAATTATCGAGCAGATGGAAGGCAAGCTCGATGCATTTGTCGCGACATCCGGTACGGGAGGAACGATAACAGGGACCGGTGAGGTGCTTCGCGAGAGGCTGCCGGGCATCCGGATTTATGTCGTGGAGCCCGCTGGCTCACCGGTGTTGTCAGGCGGACAGCCTGGGCCGCATAAGCTGGTAGGAACAAGCCCCGGATTTGTTCCGGCGATATTGAATACGAACGTATATGATGAAATCGTTCAGGTTGCCGATGAAGATGCGATTAGCACAACCCGCGACTTGGCGAGCAAGGAAGGGATATTGGTTGGACCATCCGCAGGCGCATCCGTGTGGACGGCGCTGCAGGTAGCCCGTAAGCTGGGTAAGGGTAAGCGGGTGCTTTGTATAGCTCCGGATACAGGCGAGCGATATTTGAGCATGGATATCTTTTGAGACCCGCTGCCAGATAATAGGTTATTAAACTTGTATCGAAGGTATAACATTTCAATAAGTTTAGTTCCAGGAGAATGCTTCCTGGGACTTTTTTTTTAAGTTTACACAAAACTAATTGAATAAATATTCATCATTATGTATAATTATGAATATAATAACTAATAAAAAATTATTGGAAGGTGGAGTCATCATCATGAAAATAGCATTAGATAACGAGCTTCCCGGATTAAATGAATATAAGCAATTACTTTCCTCTATGGAGGACAACTCGATGGATGCAGGACAGCAGTATGAACAGTATTGCAACAGTCGTTATGTACTTGCAGCTTATGATCAAGGTCGGCTTGTTGGAATAGGCAGGGTTGCCGATGAGAATGAGGTCAATCAAACATGCCATATTACAATGCTGCAGAACTACCGGGTTCGTGATGTTGATACGTATATGCGCAAGCTGCTATTTGCCAACCGCATAGGTTGACTCATGCAGAATAGATTCCATTCGATGCCTCATAGCATCTAATAAAGCCCAGGGCAGACGGGAGCCGGAGGGCTTTTTTCGGTTGAGTGGCAAGTATAAATTTTCATACTTTGAAGCGTTCAGATCATGCCAAAAGAGCTGATCTTTGAGGACTGTGACGGCACAGTGAAGCACATAATTGGCCCTATGCCGAGCTTTGCCAATTTTATTTTGCAATAAGCGGCTAATTGGGTGTAATATGTAGTAATAATCTTTGAATCCAAGGATTTAATGCTGCTGTAAATAGGAGGACTATCAACCAATGGAACAATTTAAAATGCGCATTATCGAATTATTAAAGGAAGACGCGAGAAGAACACCTGGACTGATCGCAACCTTGCTGGGAGCCTCGGAGGCGGAAGTGGCGGAAGCGATCCGGGAATTGGAGGCGGCGCACGTAATCGTCAAATATGCGACAGTTGTCAATTGGGCGAAGGTCGATGATGAGAAGGTTACAGCGCTAATTGAAGTGCAAATAACGCCGGAACGCGGCCGCGGGTTTGATGCGATTGCGGAACGGATTTACTTATATCCGGAAGTGAAGTCTGTATTTTTAATGTCAGGCGCCTATGATCTGCTCGTTGAGATTGAAGGTAAAACATTGAAGGAGGTCGCCTCCTTTGTATCCAACAAGCTTTCTCCTATCGAACGCGTACTATCTACCAAAACCCATTTTGTATTAAAAAAATATAAGCAGGACGGCATAATCTTTGAGGATAGAGAAGAGGATCCCCGTCTGCTAATCTCCCCGTGAAGGACGATGAGCTATGATAAAGCAGAACCAAATACAAGGATCATCTAATAAAACTATGAGCGGTTATTTAGCTCCTTTGGTGAGAGAAATACCCCCCTCAGGTATTCGTAAGTTTTTTGATCTGGTTAGTGCTAGTAAGGAAGATATCATTTCTCTAGGCGTAGGAGAACCGGATTTCTGTACGCCATGGCATGTACGTGAAGCATGCGTGTATTCGCTGGAACGGGGTAATACCAAATATACCTCCAATGCCGGACTTTACGAGCTGCGTGAAGCTATTGCCGAATACTTGTACGATTCGTTTCAGGTCCCTTATGAGCCTTCTGATGAAGTTCTGGTTACGGTGGGCGGCAGTGAAGCGATTGATTTGGCATTGAGAGCGTTGATCGTTCCGGGCGATGAAATCCTTATTACAGAGCCATGCTATGTTTCATACTCCCCAATTACCAGAATTGGCGGAGGCATTCCTGTCGGTATTGAAACCTTTGCTAAGGATGAGTTTAAATTAACGCCTGAAGCGTTAAAAGCAAGTATCACTCCGAAGTCAAAGGTACTGATCTTATGCTACCCAAGCAATCCGACAGGCGGTATTATGAGCTATGAGGACTGGCTGCCGATTGCCAAAATTGTAGAAGAGCATGACCTCTTGGTCATATCCGATGAAATATATGCGGAGCTTACTTATGAACAGAAGCATGTGAGCTTTGCCGCTATGCCGGGTATGCGGGATCGGACCATATTGGTCAGCGGGTTCTCCAAAGCATTTGCCATGACAGGATGGCGTATGGGCTATGCTTGTGGTCACCGTGATTTGATCTCGGCCATGCTTAAAATACATCAATATTCAGTAATGTGCGCTCCAGCTATGGGGCAGGTTGCTGCTCTTGAGGCGTTAAGAAACGGTATGGATGAAAAGGACCGAATGATTGAGTCTTACAACCAACGCCGTCGTTTGGTGGTGCAGGGCTTTAGGGAAATCGGACTAAAATGTCATGAGCCTCAAGGAGCATTCTATGCTTTCCCTTCAATTGCTTCTACAGGCCTAGGTTCGGAAGAATTCGCCCAGCGTTTGCTGCATGAAGGCAAGGTCGCTGCAGTGCCCGGAGGAGTATTTGGCCTTGGTGGAGAAGGGTTTCTCCGGTGTTCTTACGCATCTTCAGTGAATCAATTAATTGAAGCGATAGACAGGATTGGGAATTTCTTGAGAAAATTGTAATTTCGGCATCAAACGACAAAAATAGCCATTTCCAACCTCGTGAAAAACTGGTATCTTTATATAATAAGAGTTTCATAGATTTGGTCATATATGAGACTTTATATCTAAAGATATGCATCAAGGAGGGATGAATAGTGGCTTTTCCGGAATATCAGCTTCGGCATTCTCTAAATGTTGGTTGGATTCGTGAAAAGGATCAGCAGGCCAAGTGGTTTTTTGGAACAAAGAAGCAATCATCTACCGTCTTATCTTTAGAAGAAGAAATTTACCATTTACGTCGTGACTTAGAGCAGCTGGTCCATCATGAGAAGAGTTTAACCTCTCCGAAGGTAGTGGAAATCAGCATGATGCTCGATACTAAAATAAATGAATACATGACTCGAACTAAGAGGAACCGATAACTCGGTTCTTTTTTTAATCTTAATAGAACTTATATGTTTCGGGGCTCCCCGCAAAGTATCTGAATCAACTTCGAAGCAAAACCCCACTTTGTGGGGATTTTTTAATTGATAAACATTTAAAGGAGGGGCTGGCCGCACAGCGTAGAACATGAGAGGGAATTGCTGTGGGGTGGAGAAGCCTAAGCGTCCGCTTTTCGGAATGCTTTTTTATTTTTGTTTAAAGGCCTGCTTAGAGCGCAATTTTTGTAGAAACTACTTTTTTATGGTAAGATGTGAGTTGTGATTTATAGGATCGGACCGTGTATCGAACAGTTACTACCTATGCATAAAAGCAGTGTTCCTAAAGGGAATACTTGCAGGAGGAGAACAGATGAAAAGGAATTTCACGTTAATTATTATGTTGTTATCATTATTTGCATTGGCAGGCTGTGGTGGAGGTCCGAAAGCGGATGTTCCTATTTTTATGATGGCTCAGAACGGGGTTCCTAATGAAATAGCGGACAAACTGCAGGCAGATTTGAAAACTAAGGTAGGGGAAGCTCCAACAGTAAGTGTGCTGACAACGCCTATTTTTTCGATGGAGAAGCTGATTGTCGAAATTGCTGCCGGGGATAATGGAATTCTTATCGTACCGATGGAGCAGTTTAAAGCAATTGGTCAGCAGGGCGGTTATGTGAGTCTGGATGCTGTTGCCAAGGCGGAGGATTTTCCTGAGGGTGTGCTTGAGCTGCCTGTAGATAGTAAGGATAGTAAGGAAGGCAAAAAAGAGAAGCACTTATATGGCATTCCTTTGGAACATACCAAGTGGTTTACGGATCTTAAAGTGAACGGTAAGGATTTAGTTGCTTTTGTGCCGGCTAACGCTAAAAATCAAGACAAAGTCATGCAGGTTATAAAAGTAATTGCTCAGAAGTAAGTTTTCGAGTTTGCGAGCTTAGAGAGCTTCTAAATAATTTTATAAGCTTTGAACAGGTGCCTGTGAGCAGATGCCCATAGGTTAAAAGGGAAGCCGGTGTGAATCCGGCACGGTCCCGCCACTGTGAATGAGGAGTTCCTCAAGAAAGCCACTGTTCTGTGTAAGGAACGGGAAGGCGAGGAAGCTTCATACCCTCATGAGTCAGGAGACCTGCCTGTTCGGATAGAGACTGTCTCTTTCGAGGAAAAAGGAGCGTCACGCACAAATGATCAAGGGCTCAACCTGAGCCTTTCTTGTTGTTTGA
Organism: Paenibacillus sp. GCM10027630; assembly: GCF_042676305.1. Classification (NCBI taxonomy): domain Bacteria; kingdom Bacillati; phylum Bacillota; class Bacilli; order Caryophanales; family Paenibacillaceae; genus Paenibacillus; species Paenibacillus sp. GCM10027630. Next base: position 64,553 of record NZ_JBHTGY010000035.1, read on the forward strand.
GGCGTTTGCGCCCTTTGGGTCCTTTTGGTTAAGGAGCTGGAGGGTTTTTTCGTGTAAAAGAGGGAGTCAGTTCTATACATAACGGTGTAGGCTGAGTAATTAAGTAAGGGGGAAGACATGAATATTTTTAGAGGAAGCAAATGGATCATCGGCTTGCTGGGGCTTGCTTTGATAGGAAGCCTTGCCGGATGTGGTGGCACACCAGCACCTGGAGGTTCGACCAAGGCAGGAGATACCAAGCAGGAGGGGCAAGCCCAAGCCGGACAAGGTCAGCCGGCAGCTCCGCCAGCTAATGCTAGCAAGGCAACCGTTTATCCCTATAAAGTTAAGGATGCGACAGGAAAGGAATTTACCTTTGATAAGGCTCCTGTTCGAATTGTTTCTGTATCGCCAAGTGAGACTGAAGCGCTGTTTGCACTCGGTTTAGGGGATCGAGTAGTTGGAGTTTCGGATTTCTGTGACTATCCTGCCGAAGCAGCGTTGAAGCCGAAGATGGGCGGTATTGTGAAGCCGAATGAAGAGTCGTTGATCGCAGCGAATGCGGATATCGTGCTTTCTGGAGTTTCCCTTAAAGTCCCGGTTGTTGAACAGCTGAGAGGCTTGAAGGTTAATGTGTTTAAGGTCGAGCCAAAAACGATGGATGATGTGATGAACAACCTGCTGATGTTTGGTCAGTTGTTTGACAAGCAGGGGCAGGCGGAGGCGCTTGTTGCATCCATGAAGGAAAAGCGCTTGAAGGTCACCGATGCTGTAAAGGATTTGAAGCCTGAGCAGAAGAAAAAGGTATTTATAGAGTTTTCACCAGGCTGGACGGTTGGAAAAGGTGAGTTTATTGATGAGTTGATTACGTTGGCCGGAGGCATTAATGTGGTTTCGGACAAACAAGGTTATATGGAGATTAATGGGGAAAAAGTAATTGCAGATAACCCTCAGGTTATTTTGTACCCAGACAATTTAATTGATGAAAAATCAAAAAAGACATTGGATCAGGTGATTAAGGAACGCAGCGGATGGGGAGGGATTGAGGCTGTTAAGACCAACCGCTTTGTCGGCTTGGATAAAAATCTTATGAGTCGTCCCGGTCCTCGTATGGCTGATAGCTTAGTCGATATTGCCAAAGGAATTTATCCGGAGCTGGTGAAGTAGATGAAACGTAAGCTGATGTTGTGGGGAGGAGTAGGGATGCTTCTCCTTCTTCTTTCCGTTACGGTCAGCTTGTCGATTGGAACAGTCCGGCTGCCGCTTGTACAGGTATGGGGGATATTAGCCCACCATTTGCCGTGGATAGGTGTAAATGTTCCCGTCGATTGGCAGCCAGCTGCGGAGCAAATTATATGGCGGGTACGCTTGCCCAGAGTGCTGCTGGGAATATTGGTGGGCGCAGCGTTAGGTGTAGCTGGAGCGGCATTTCAAGGAGTGCTGCGCAACCCGCTGGCAGATCCATATACGCTGGGAGTTTCCTCAGGCGCTGCTCTAGGGGCATCGTTTCTAATCTTGTTCGGCTTGCAGTTTGCTTTTTTTGGCTCATGGACGGTACCTATTGTCGCTTTTGCCACAGGAGCAGTTTCACTGCTAACGGTTCTGCTGCTGGCGAGAACGGATGGAAGGCTGAAGATGGAGACTGTGCTTTTGGCAGGAGTGGTGCTGCATTCATTTCTGGGCTCCTTCGTGTCTTTAATGGTTGCCATGTCAAAGCAGGTTATTAATGAAATTGTATTCTGGATGATGGGAAGCCTGTCGCTAAGAGGCTGGTCGTATTCACTTGTGCTGCTTCCTTATTTGGCTGTTGGCGCCATCATACTTCTGTCATTTGGAAGGGCTATGAATTTGTTTGCGTTGGGTGAAGCGCAGGCAGCACATCTGGGGGTTCGTGTTGAGCGGACCAAGCTGATTGTGCTAACCGCAGCAACTCTAGTTACAGCGGCTGCCGTATCGGTATCAGGGGTTGTAGCGTTTGTTGGTTTGATTATTCCTCATTTGCTGCGTTTGATAATAGGACCGGATTATCGGCTGCTGCTGCCTTTATCTCTGTTAGGCGGGGCGATCTATGTGCTATGGGCTGACACCTTGGCCAGAATGCTCTTGAGCCCTACGGAAATCCCTCTTGGGGTTGTTACCGCTTTTATGGGAGCTCCTTTCTTTGCTTATTTACTCAGGAAAAATAAACGGTCAGTCTGAGTGCAAGTTGCTTGGGGCTGCAACTGGGGAGGTGTGATGCAGTGGCACTCGTGCAGGTGAGTAATGTGTGCAAAATATACCAGGAGCAGCGTGTGCTTAAGCACGTAAGCTTTGATATAGAAGCCGGGGAATGCTTCGGCATCCTTGGTCCTAACGGCAGCGGGAAATCTACGCTGCTGAAGCTGTTGTCGGGCATCGAGGCGCCGACATCAGGGCATGTGCAGCTGGAGGGCCGCGCTGCACACGATCACCCGCGCAAGGAGCTGGCGCAGTGGATGGCAGTGCTGCCGCAGGATGCGCTGCCGCCGCTCGGCTTCACCGTGCGCGAGATCATTGGAATGGGCCGCTACCCATTCCAGAATTGGTTCGGCATCGAGCTGACCGATGCGGAGAGCTTGGTGGACTCCATCATCGAGCGTCTGCAGCTTGGAAAGCTGCAGCACCGCGCGGTGGATGGACTAAGCGGCGGCGAGAGGCAGCGCGTTGCCTTGGGCAAGGTGATGGCGCAGCAACCGCGCCTCTTGCTGCTCGATGAGCCGACGACATTCTTGGACATCGGCTATCAGATGCAGATGATGGACTGGATCAGCAGCTGGCAGAAGGAGACAGGACTGACGGTTATTTCAGTGCTGCACGACTTGAACCTGGCTGCACAGTATTGCGGGCGGATGATGATTTTGCAAGAGGGTCGAACTGTGGCAATCGGTCAGCCTGACGATGTAATCCAACCTGATCTTTTGGAACAGGTATACGGTACACAGCCGATCGTAATGCGTCATCCGATACTCGGAGTGCCGCAAATTTTGCTTCAGGCGGATAGAAGATGAGAAAGATGGAAGATGAAAGATGAAAGATGAAAGATGAAAGATGAAAGATGAAAAGTATTTGGAATATATTAAGTCCGTTTAGCGTTTAAGGAAATCGCCCCTTCTTGAAAAATTAGCATCAAGCTTTGTTGAAGTTACAATAACACTAGCTGGTGGAAGAAGGAGCGACTAATTTTTGTGTGATCGAACTCTGATAACTGATAGGTAACCTAGAAGGAAACCTAGCAGGACGCATGAGAAATAGGCAGAAAAAAATTAGCAGGAACTACGCAGAAAAAAATTAGCTGGAACTACACAGAAATTAGCAAGAACTACTCAGAAAACTAGCAGGAACTAGGCAGAAAGCTAGCAGGACTACACAGAAAAGAATTAGCTGGAATATCTGGAGGTATTTTATCTGTATTAAGCATTTTTTGAGCATTTAACTGGAAAAACGGGTGCTAATAATTCGAATTTCAATCATTTCACAATAAATACCTAAGATTAGCGTGAGGATTTCCTGTTAATGTTCTAAAAAATGATTTTGAAGTGATATTAACAGGAGGTTTTCCACTAGCGTTGCATCGAAGCTAACACACAAATATTAATTGTATAATTTACTATTTATGTAATTATATATTATATTTTCATGGACAAAACATAAAAAAATCT